>JBHJNR010000165.1:0-10094 GCA_050330615.1 Cyanophyceae cyanobacterium | reverse complement strand
GTTTGAGCATCTGGCCCGCCCACAATGGTGCCATCCTGACGACGAATAGCGATCACCAGCGCCCCACTTTTGGCCCGCAGACCCGTTTCTCCTAAAGTTTGCCCCACCAGAGAACACTGGTCTACATCCAGACGAAACTCCTCCAAGTAATAGGTGCGATTGGTACCCGATAGGATCCCGTCCACAAAATCCATCACCTGAGGACGCAGAGCCGCTGCCACCATCCGTTTGGCCCCCGAAATATAAGGAGAGATGACAGTGTTAGCCCCAGCCCGCTGAAGTTTGGCCAAAGCCTCTTGGTTATTGGCGCGGGCGATGGTGCGCAAATTGGGATTGAGGGTACGAGCCGATAAGACCACATAGAGATTTTCGGCATCAGAGGGCAAAACAGTGATCAACCCTATCGCCCGCTCCACCCCAGCCTCCATCAAGATGGCATCGTGGGTGGCATCCCCCTCCAAGCAGATGTAACCCATCTCTTGGGCCACCTCGATGCTGGCGGAAACAATGTCAATGACCACAAACGGGATCCCTTCAGCGGCAAACTCTAGAGCCACTTGGCGACCGATACGGCCATAACCACAGATGAGATAGTGCTGATTAAGAGAGTCCATCTGCCGTTGCTGCCGCCTCCAGCGCATCTGTTCCTGAAAATGTCCCTGAACCACCGCTTCCGTAAAGCGATTGACGATATAGCCAATGCTGATCAACCCCAACAAAATCAGCACCACCGTAAACGCCCGTCCCCGTGGCCCCAAGGGCTCGATCTCCCCAAAGCCTACCGTGCTGAGGATGAGCAAGGTCATGTAGAGGGCATCCACCCACGTAAAGTCCTCCACCAGGCGATACCAGAGAGTGCCCAACAAACTGACAAACCCCAAAGCCAGGGATCCCGCCACCAGTTGGAAGCGCAGCCGAAGATAATCCTGAGCCAGGGGCTTCATAGAAATGACTCATGACTCCACAGGAAACAGAGTGGGGAGCAGCCCTAATCTTACAGGCAGAGGCTCATGCCCCCGTCCATTGAGGATCCCTAAGATTGAGATCTCACAATTTCTCAACATCTGAAAAAGTTCCTAAGCTTCGGGATCCCGGCGGGTATCCATGTTAGGAAGAGGGGGTTAGGAAGAGGGGGTTAGGACAAGGGGGTTAGGACAAGAGGACAGTTAAAACGATATGCCGATAGCCTAGATAGTCTCAATGCCCTATTTGGGATCCCGTTTAGCACCCCTAGATTGAATGTCCACACTACTATTCTCAATTAATTGATGGATTCATTAAACTTCTTCTACCTTGCCGAACTTTTTCAGACAAGTTAGAGATATTTTCAGTTTATCCTTTTCTCCCAAGTTATTTTGTTATGAACGCTCTCGAACATTTTCTGCCTCAAGTCTGGTTTGTCATTTTAGCGATCTTCTTGCTGCTCTATGTCATGTTGGATGGCTTCGATCTGGGGGTCGGGATCCTCTCCCTGACCGCCTCCTCAGAAGAACGACGTGGCATCTTGATGACCAGCTTGGGCAATGTCTGGGATGCTAACGAGACGTGGTTGGTGGTGATGGGGGGAGCCTTGTTTGGAGCCTTTCCCTTGGCCTACAGCACGATCTTGAGTGCCCTCTACATTCCCATCTTTTTCATGATCTTTGGGTTCATCTTTCGTGCGGTGGCCTTCGAGTTTCGGGAGCACTCCAATCGCAAGCTGTTCTGGAATATAGCCTTTGGGGTGGGCAGTTTTATGGCCGCGTTGGGGCAAGGGTTTGCCCTGGGCAGCATCTTTGAAGGGATCCAAGTGGATGCGGCGGGACATTTCACCGGAACCCAGTGGGATTGGCTGCGCTGGCAGACCGTGTTGGTGGCCCTGACCCTGATTCAGGGCTATGTGCTGATCGGATCCACCTACTTGATTCTCAAGACCGAGGGATCCCTGCAAGAGACCCATTACCGCACCGCCAAAATCGCCGCCTGGACAACCTTAATCAGTGCTGGGTTGGTGACACTCTTAACCCCAGTGCTGTATAACCAGACCCGAGAACGGCTATTGGAACGGCCTCTGGTTTATATTTTTGCGGCCATTCCTATCTTGGCGGTTGTACTGATTGGGCTGCTACTCAAGAGCCTCAGGCAAAAGCAGGATGCAGCTCCTTTTTTCTGGACAGTCCTTCTCTTTGTCTTGTCCTTTACTGGCCTAGGGATCCTGATTTTTCCTTATGTCATTCCGCCTAGTATCACCATTTACCAAGCCGCCGCTGCCCCCAGTGCATTAGTCTTTATGTTGGTTTTCATTGGTTTTTTAATCCCGATTATGCTGTTTTACAATATTTATCAGTACATTGTTTTTCGAGGCAAAGTGACCGGATCCCTGTATGGTGAAACAGAAGATTGATCAAAGAATTCAGCCCACTATTTTAACTTTGGATCTGTCCCCGACAAGACTTGATTAGTTACCCACTGAATTAGTTACCCACTGAATTAGTTAACCACTGACTTGCCATTTGTTTTTGTGATTTAGGAGTGTGTGCCCATGTCTACTGATTTTTTGCCCGCTACTGCCCCGCGTCGTCTGCTCAAGGGATCCGTCATCGGTACGGGTCAAGTGGGCATGGCCTGCGCCTATTCGATGGTGATCCAAAACACCTTGGATGAACTGGTCTTGGTGGATGTCAATAAGGAGAAGGCAGAAGGAGAAGCGATGGATCTCAATCATGGGATCCCTTTTGTGGAGCCGACTCTGGTGCGTTCGGGCGATCTCGCGGCTTGTGCCGGATCGGATGTGGTGGTGATCACCGCAGGGGCTAAGCAGCGTCCTGGCGAATCCCGACTGGATCTGGTGCAACGCAATGCTGATATTTTCAAAGACCTGATTGGCCAAGTGGCCCACCATTGCCCCGACGCCATCTTGGTCATTATCAGCAATCCGGTCGATGTCATGACCTATCTGGCCATCAAGTTCTCGGGCTTTCCGCCAGAGCGGGTGATCGGCTCCGGCACAGTACTGGATACCGCTCGGTTTCGCTACCTCTTGGCCAGCCGGCTCTCGTTGGATCCCCGCAGTCTGCACGCCTACATCATTGGGGAACACGGGGATAGCGAAGTCGCTGTCTGGAGCAAGGTCAATGTGGCTGGAACTCCTGTGCGGGCTCTGCTCCCAGCGATGGGCCTCTCTGAGGATGCTGAGGGCAAGGATCCCTTGGCGGGCATCTTTGATCAGGTGCGGGATGCTGCTTACGAGATCATCCAGCGCAAAGGAGCCACCAGCTATGCCATCGGCCTGGGGGTGACCCAACTGGTGCAGGCAATCTTGCGGAACCAAAATCGAATGTTGACGGTCAGCACCCTTCTGACGGGTCAGTATGGCTTAGCGGGCGTCTGCCTCAGCCTGCCCTGTGTGGTAGGTCGGGGAGGGATCCGGACTATCCTTCCGATTGACCTCACCCCAGAGGAACAGGAGCAATTGCAAAACTCGGGCCACATCTTGAAGCAGACTATCGACCAGGTTCAACTCTAGCGGGCAGAGTTAGATCAGACTGGCCTGACATTTCTGACCTTGAGGGGATCCCTTGGGATCCCTGGGCCTCAAGCTGGCAATGTGTGTCCCTCGCCAGCAGAATTGGGGTTGGAATTGATTGATACGATCTATACACGAAAAAACACAAAACTTAATCTTCTCTTCAGGAAACAAAATCACCTGAGCAGGGATCCCTATCCTGCTATTCTCATTGTCCAAAACATGTCCTTGAGTCAGTAGGTATAACATCCCAAAGGCTTGTAGCATAGACCAAAGCCAATCTGAGGAGGATCCTTCCTCTGCCAGAAAAAGTGCCCGAATGGAGAGATTCTATGGTTCATTCTTTTCGGTCAAGGTTCCTAGACTGAAGAGAAATGATAAGATCCCTTAGAGAACTGACACATTGCAATCCGATTGCATGTCTATTCTTTAACCTAAAAGATCGCCAAAGATGATTGCCAGAGACGACGATCCTCCCAGATGGTCATCCAGACCACCTCAGGGATCCCTGATCAGCTCATCCCTTTTTTCAAGTCCCTTTTGACCTTGTCACTGTAGGAGCCAGCCCACCTTGGACGCACAGCGCAAAGAGCGAATTCTCGTCGTCGATGACGAAGCCAGTATCCGCCGTATTCTTGAAACCCGTCTGTCTATGATCGGCTATGACGTGGTGACGGCCTCGGATGGCGAAGAAGCTCTGAGCGTATTCCGGCAAGAACATCCCGATTTGGTGGTGCTGGATGTGATGATGCCCAAGCTGGATGGCTATGGGGTTTGCCAAGAGCTGCGCAAAGAATCTGACATTCCCATCATCATGTTGACGGCGCTGGGGGATGTGGCGGATCGAATCACAGGATTGGAACTGGGGGCGGATGACTATGTGGTCAAACCCTTCTCCCCCAAAGAGCTGGAAGCCCGCATTCGGTCGGTGTTGCGGCGGGTGGACAAGGGATCCCATGAAGGGATCCCCAGTTCGGGGGTGATCCAGATCGGCGATATCAAGATCGATACCAACAAGCGGCAGGTCTACAAGCGGGATGAGCGGGTGCGCTTGACGGGCATGGAGTTCAGCCTGCTGGAGCTATTGGTGGGTCGGTCGGGAGAGGCTTTTTCCCGCTCTGAGATTTTGCAGGAAGTGTGGGGCTACACCCCAGAACGCCATGTGGATACCCGCGTGGTGGATGTCCACATTTCCCGATTGCGCTCCAAGTTAGAAGATGATCCCAGCAACCCTGAGTTGATCTTGACTGCGCGGGGCACGGGCTATCTCTTCCAGCGGATCATTCAGGACGAATGAGCCTAGTACTCCTGGGCACAGGTCTCTCTACCGTTGAGCAGTTTAGGCAAGGGGCTTAAGCCCCTTGTTCATAGCTGGTAAATTGACGCTGCTGAGCACTCGATCAAGATTCGTCTTGATCGAGAAATTCACTTCACTGAGTGGGATCACAGACTTTCGGGGGCGCTGATGCCCAGTAGCCCTGTCAACACGTTGAACAATACCTGACGGGTGGCTTTGACCAATTGAAGCCGAGCCAACGCCAATGGGGGATCTGACTCCAGGGTGGGATGGATGCGGCAGCGGTCGTAGAACTTGTTGAATTGGCTGGCCACCAACTCGGTGTAGCGGATCAGCTTGTGGGGGGCGCGCTCGGTACTGGCGGTGATCACCTCATCCGGGAAGCTCAGCAACAGCATCAGCAAAGCTCGTTCCTCGGGTTCTGTGAAGATCAGCTCCCCGTCTGGATTCAAGATGGAGATGGTCTGGCTCAAGTCCAAGCCTTTTTCTTCGGTCAAGCGCCGCAATAAGGTGCAGCAGCGAGCATGGCTGTAGTGGGCGTAGACCACAGGATTATCCAACGACAGTCGATCACGGGCCAGGTCAAGATCAAAGTTGAGGGGGGTATCCATCGAGGTGCTGAGCAGAAACCAACGGGCTGCATCCACCCCAACCCCGATTTCTTCGTCATCCATCAGATCGTTGAGAGAGACAAAATTGCCGGTGCGCTTGGACATCCGCACTTCGGTCTTTTCGCCCGTTTCGGCATCTGTTTGAAACAGTTTGACAAATTGGCCGATGATCGCCTCCATCTCCACCTGCGGATTGAACGCGGCCACCCCGGCCTTGAGTCGAGCCACGTAGCCGTGATGATCGGATCCCAGGATGTTGATCAGGCGGTTATAGCCCCGGCTGACTTTGTCGCGGTGATAGGCGATATCAGCGGCCAGATAGGTCAGGGATCCATCGCCTTTTTGCACCACCCGATCTTTGTCATCGCCCCCCAGTTCTGACGATTTGAAATAGACGGCTTCTTCAGCATCTAGCTTGGGATCCTCGCCGTGGGGCGCTTTGGCGGTGTAGAGATAGTCCTTCTCTCGGAGTTCTTGCAGGGTTTGGTCGATGGCACTCAGTCCGGTGGCAGGATCCGGCTGATGGACTCGCCGCTCGCTGAACCATTGCTCGAAGTCAGTGCTGAATTGATGCAGGGTGGCCTGCTGCCAGTCCAAGATTTCTCGGTAGGCATAATTGGTGAAATCCTGAGGCGTTTGGGGGGCTTCGATCTCGCCAGTGTCAATTCGGGCGGCTAGCCGTTGGGCAATCTCTAATAAATAGCCCCCACGATAGGCATCCTCTGGCAAGGGCACCTCTTCACCGCGCACCTGGCGCAGCCGCACCTGCAATGAGGATCCCAAGATCTGCATCTGGTTGCCAGCATCATTGATGTAAAACTCGCGATCCACCTCATGCCCCGTCCAGCGCAACAGGTTGGACAGCGTGGATCCCATCGCTGCCCAGCGACCGTGGCCCACATGCAGGGGGCCGGTGGGATTAGCCGAGACAAATTCCAGCAGGATCTTTTCGGGAGATTTCGCCTGAGAGGAGCCAAACTGATCTGCTTGCTCTAGGAGGGATCCCAGCGACCGTTCCAGAAAAGCAGGTTGGAGGCGAAAATTGATGAACCCGGCTCCGGCCACACTCACCCCCACCTCCGACAAGTCAGCAGCCAAATACTCCGCCAGAATCTTGGCAATCTGAGCAGGGGCCATCCGACAGACCTTGGCCATCCCCAGAGCACTCGGGCTGGCATAGTCCCCATATTGCGTATCGTTGGGAATCTCAATCACCAGTTTCAACATCGGCACCTGGTCAACCGCCAGGGATCCCAGAGCTTGGTCAGCCGCTGCACGGGTGATTGCCTGCTGCAACGCTGCCGCCAGAATGCGCTGGAGGGTATCGGTGGGGGAAACGGGATGAGAGCCAGTAAAATCAGAAACAATGGGATGAGACATGGGAGGGAAAGAATCAGCACACGGCTTTCTAGCCTAAGCCCAAATCAGAGGCTTTGGATCCCTGCTCAAGATTCAATCCTGATTTCCTCATCTCTTGATGGTGGTCAGCTATTTATCAAATGAAAGCAAGTGAAATGATGGTGCCCGTGTGATCCCATTAACCAGTACTCAAAACCCGTGGATCCGTCAGCTGCGCCAGCTGCAACAAGCCAAGGGTCGCCGCGAGCAGGCAGCCTTTTTGGTAGAGGGATCCCATTTACTCCAAGAGGCGCTGGTGACGGGTTGGCCGTTGCTGGCGGTCTGTTTCACCGAGGCATGGGTGACCAAACATCCCGATCTGTGGCAAGGGATCCCGGCTGAAGTGCGCCAGCAAGAGGTCTCAGAGTCGGTGCTCAAGCAGATCGCCACCACCGAAACCCCCGATGGCGTTGTGGCGATTGCTCAGCGAGTGGAGGCGAGCACCTCCCTGGTACCGGGATCCCTGGGGCTGATCATGGAGACGTTGCAGGATCCGGGTAACCTGGGCACCCTCATCCGCGTGGCGGCAGCAACCGCAGCCGATGGCCTCTGGCTCTCTCCCGATAGTGTTGACCCCGACCATCCCAAAGTCTTGCGGGCTTCAGCGGGGCAATGGTTTCGTCGTCCGCCCCAGGTGGCTGAGTCACTGCTCGATTGGGTGGAGCAGCTCAATGCCAACGGCATTCAGACCTTGGCCGCTGTCATGGATCCCGAGGCTGAGTTGCATTGGCAGCTTGACCTACAACAGCCCACCGTCTTCGTTTTAGGAAATGAGGGATCCGGCCTCAGTCAAAACCTGCTGGCGGCTTGTAGCCGTGGGGTCAGGATCCCGATGGCAGCGGGGGTGGAATCCCTGAATGTGGCCATGACAGGGGGGATCTTGCTCTACGAGGCGATCCGACAACGACAGACCCCCACTAGCTCATTCACTGCCGTCACTGGGATCTCTGGCATCTGAATCCACGCTGAGGAGCAGGTTTCAGAGTTGTCATAGACATGGTACCTGGCCTTGTCATTTGTTATCCTTGTCCCAACTAAGTTGGTTTTGTCGGACACAGTCCTTAACAAGCCTTCGTATTATATCTGAGCTGTGTTGTATCGGACTGGGTCATGTTCTGGTCAATGCAACCCGCTACCACCCCATCAATCCATCAGGATCCCATCGGGCAAGGAGTAAGAGCAACTATGTTTACCTGGATGTGGACTCGCAAATTCACCAACATGGCGAGTAGGCTCCAAAGTCTCGAAGCTGTTCGTGATGAAAACGTGCTCTCGACGGACTTGAGCGCCCAGACCCTCTCATCAGCCCCTGATTTTTGGCAGCGTCAGCACGAGGCCTTTACGTACGTCAATCGCAAGATGCAGAAGATGGGTCGGCAAACGCGGGCTTGGGGTGGTCTGGCTCTCGTTGCCGTTTTGGCGGATGCGGCCATTGTGGTGGGGGGCATCGCTCTATATCAGGTGACCCAACGGCACCAAGCCGCTCAAACTGTCTTGCGTCTCGATCAGCAACTGCACGCCAACCCTGTCGATGATGTGATTGCAGACCTACAGCGGGTGGCCTTTGACACGTCTCTGCGACCGGAAGTGCGCGCCCAAGCCCAGCAGGCACTCTCTTTTATGATGATGACCTCCCCCACGGTTGGGATGCAGGTTGGCACCGCCTCGCCCCTAGAGCAGCAGCTCAACGCCATTGCTCGCCTAGGCCAATCGCAAGCTACAGAAGCGGTCGGCCCGTTGACCCAGCTCTTGCAAAGCCAGGATCCCAACATTCGGGCTGAGGCAGCACGGGCTTTAGGCAATATCGGTGATTCTGGCGCGATTGCGTCTATCCACCACCTCTTGCAGCAGGAGCCAGATGTCGGGGTTCGTCAAGCCGCCATCTATGCGGCAGCTCAGCTCATTGCCTTCAACCCAGGCATTTAGATTCAATAAGACTATTCGAGTTGATAACTCTGGCGCTCGCCTCAGACCTCCTCTGAACCGAATCATCTGGGTTCATTCATTTGATTTGAGCAAGATCGTGGAGACAGAGAAGCAAAGGGAATCGGGCTAGTGGTGGCCCGCAGGATTGCCCTGAAGAAAACAAAGGCGCTATACAACAATGGCGCGAGAAATCTCTTGAGCGGGCTAATACACAATTCAGACGAGAAGGGATGGTGATGATGTCGAACGCCAAGGCATTGAGATGGCAGGCTGGGATCGCCTGTGGACTGCTGGCACTCATAGGCTGGCCTGCTTGGGCAGAGGATCCCTTTAGGACAGGGGAGAATGCTCGTCCCATCAGCCCAGAAACAGCCTCGGCCTTTGAGTCCTTCTTTTGTTTGGGAGAGTACGCCAATAGTCGGGAAAAGTTGGAAGCCGCCCAAGCCGTCTCTCCTGATGAACCTTTAGTCACCGCTCTCTTGGCGGCTCTCTCCTACCAAGAATCAGATTTGGAGGCTTTTGCCCAATACAGTATCCAGACGCGAGAACTGGGGGAAGTGCTGCAAGAGTCGGATCCCTTACGGGGATCCCTGTATGAGGGGGTGGGCTATGGTATGGAAGCCGCCAATGTGATTGTCCGGGAAGGGGTGGTGTTGGGGCTACCTCGTGCTCTGCCGATTCTCAACAATCTTTTTGACTCGATTCGAGCCGCTCAGGCGGTGGATCCTGAGGATCCCGAGCTCAATCTATTAAATGGCTACATGGATTTGCTCCTGACCAATCGGGATAAAGCTCTGGAGCAGTTTCAGCTGGCGGGGCCTCCTTATATGGCGTTGCGGGGCACAGCCCTGACACTACGGGATATGGGTCAGTTTGACGAGGCGCTGGAGGCGGTGGATCAGGCCATTGATACCTCCTGTGACAACCCGGAGCTGTATTATCTCAAGGCCCAGATCCTGGTGGGACAAGAGGATGATGAGGCGGCGGTAGGGTACTTTGACCAAGCCCTGGCGTCTGCCGATCAGTTGCCCCCTGGATTGGTGGAACAGATTGAACGGGAACGCAATAGTTCTAATCTGCGGAGTCAAGCGGCAGGCTCTTGATGGAATATGCTGGGGATCCCTAACTCCTGTGGTTGCCCGTTATCTGATCACAGAAGAGTCTTATAGCCTGATGGATAATAGGATCCCTAGGATCCCTGCCATCCCTAGATAGTACAGCACAGGCCACAACAGACGGCGAATCAGCAGTCCTTCTCGCCCTAACAAGCCAACTGTGGCGGCGGCAGCCACTACATTTGAGACGCAAATCACATTCCCGGCTGAGGCTCCGATACTCTGAAGCGACAGGATCAGGG
>JBHJNR010000164.1:0-8054 GCA_050330615.1 Cyanophyceae cyanobacterium | reverse complement strand
TGGGATCCCGGCAAGATTTGGTCAAGGGCCTTCCCCGTTACATCGCCCACTATCGCAGCTAACAGTAACCCCTCAGCATCTTTGTCTTGCGACTGGGCAATTTGGCCCAATTGAAGCGAGATTTGCCCTCCGAGCAGCGGCAGACATTGGTTACCCCACCCAAGATGGACTGGAGATGTTGATCCGGCAGGGGGCGATTGCTCTGGCGGGCGGGCTCCACCTCTCAGACGGGATCCCGGAGGAGGTGGTGGATATTATGCGGCAGGCGGCTCGATACCATCTGGGACTTTAACAACAGGCTCAGCCTGCTTGGGGTGCCTAGCTGATTGAGTCTTTTAACGGAGCAAGTGTAAAGAGTCAACTGGAGGGAAAGACCGATTTATAGGCTCGTTTTTTGCTGGTCAAAACACCGTAGCCAACCAACCCTTCCAAAAGCTTGAGGCCACAGACCACACCATCCAAAACGGGCACTTGGAGCCGCTGGGTTAAAGCCTGATCAAATCCCGCAAGAGCAGCCCCACCCAAACAGATTACCTCAGCTCCATCTTGGGCTAGCGTCTGTTCGGCTTCCTCGGCCATGCGCTCTTGAACCTCCTGTTCTGACAACTGCAAGATCTCGCCACCTGACAGTCCCAACGCTCGAATGGATGCGCATCGGCTGGTCAATCCATAACGATGGACAGCATCCCAAAGCAACGGGATCCAACCATCATTGGTGGTGATGATGCTGAAACGATGACCGACCAGACAGGCCATATGCATGCTGGCCTCAGCAATGCCCACGACGGGCTTGGTAGTAAGTTCGCGAGCGGCATAAACAATGGGATGATCCCCATAACAGGCAAACAACACGCCATCATGGGCCTCAACCTGATCCTTGAAGACCTGGAGCGCGCTGGGGACACTGAGTAGTTCTTCGTAGCGATTGCGGATCGTCTCTGGGCCCGAGGTGGCCTGGACAACAGTTAGTTGTGTGTCCTTTTGGGCAAAACGGCGCACAACCGCTTCGATGCTACCAGTGACCCTTGGGGACGTGTTGGGGTTGAGAATGAGAAGCCGCATTAGGGGAGCCAAAGTCAGGATCAGGGGAAGATTAAGAACGACCGACAAATTGATGCGATCTTTTGAGCTGGTTCATAGGCTATCAAGATGGGTGATCAAGAGGGAAATCCAAGTCCGCATCAAGAGGCATTCTCATGGGCTGCATCAGGAGGCTGTTGCTCCTGCAACTGTTGTACCTCAGCTATGACTCGCGCTTTGCTGGCCATCAAGTGTTCACTCATACACTGGCTAGCCAATCGGGGATCCCGTTGAATGATGGCTTCATAGATCCGGTAATGCTCCACCCGCACCTCCAGTACCCCCAGATTGTGGTGGGTGGTTTGGAGCCGTAGCAGCACCATTTTGTCGAACACCTGATCTAAAAGAGATACCAACCACCGATTGCCTGAGCTTTCCGCCAGCAGATGATGAAAACGATAGTCGACATCCAAGAGGGCTTGGGGATCCTGGTCTTGCAGAGGCATACTCTTCAACTGCTCGGCCTCCTGCAACATGTCTCCCATGGCTTTGAGGTGGCTATCACTGGCCTGTTGGCAGGCTCCCCTTACCGACAGTTGCTCAAGGCTGAGGCGGCAGTCATAGAGCTGGGCAGCATCCTGCTCAGAAAAAATGGGCACCCACAGCCCACCATGAGGCCTCATCACGAGGAGTTCCTCCTGCTGAAGTTGCCGGAGAGCTTCTCGAATCGGGGTGCGACTGACTTGGAGCTGTTCCGCCAAAACAGTCTCCACTAATCGTTCTCCAGGAACTAGACGGCCCGACAGAACGGCCTCCCGTAAGGCATAGTAGGTTTGCTCATAGAGAGACTCTTTGCGAGGCAGAGAACGCAAGGTAGCAGTCAAGGTCGCTTCCTTCAAAACTTCTTTCAAAAAGGGTGAGGGATGGATGATTGTGGCTTATCACCAATTAGTATGCAGTATACACTAAGGGCATTCACTGGGATCCGCTCCAGATTGCGTCGGCTCCCCTCAGAAAGGCTTTGTCGTCATGCCCAGTCTGATTGCCACTCCTAATCCAGAAATTGAACAGGCCGAACAGTTGTTCAGCTGTCTTCGGGCGAACACCACTGATGCGCCAGGGATCACCCGTGATACTTATGGCGATGGGGAGAATTTTGCCCATGACCTAATGGCCTCCACCGCTCGCAACCTGGGATTAGAGGTGACCACCGATGCAGCCGGAAACCTCTATATGACTTTGCTCGGCCAGGATCCTTTGGCCCCTGTGATCATGATGGGATCCCACATGGACTCGGTTCCTCATGGGGGCAACTATGATGGAGCCGCCGGGGTGGTGGCTGGATTGATGGTTTTGGCGCGGATGACAAGGCTCGGTCGGATCCCAAAGCGCAACATCACAGTGATGGGCTGCCGGGCTGAAGAACTCTGCTGGTTCCCAGCTCCATACATTGGCAGTCGGGCCGCCTTTGGGCTCATTTCTCCGGCATTACTGGATGAATTGAAACGGGTAGATACAAACCGGAGCCTAAGTGACCATATGGCTACTGCTGGGTTTCACCCAGAGCGACTCAAGCAGGGAGAAGCTCATCTCAAGCCGGAGCAGATTCATTGCTATTTAGAGCTTCACATCGAACAGGGGCCTGCCCTGGTGGATGCTGGGGTGCCAGTGGGGATTGTGACCGGGATCCGGGGCAATTTACGCTATCCCCACTGTCAGATTCAGGGCCGCTATGCTCATGCTGGGGCTGTGCCACGCCATCTGCGGCATGATGCGGTGCTGGGAGGGGCAGAATTCGTGGTGGCCTTGGAACAGTATTGGTTGGAGCAGGAAAGCAACGGAGTGGATTTTGTCGCCACTGTGGGGAGATTTAGCACTGATCCTGAGCACAACACTATGACCAAAGTGCCCGGAGAGGTCAAGTTCACAATGGATATTCGCAGTGAAGATAACGATGTTTTGCTGGCTACTGATGCCTACCTTCGGCAAGTGGCAGAGCAGATCAGTGATCGGCGGGGAATCACAATTGATTTGAATGCCTTCACCAATGCGCTGCCTGGACGCATGGATCCCCACTTACGTCACACCCTCAACACCCTGGCAGCCCAAGAAGGGATCCCCATACTGGAGATGGCCAGCGGCGCGGGGCATGATGCAGCGGTGTTTGCCACCCAAGGGATCCCGACAGCGATGGTCTTTGTCCGCAATCAGCATGGCAGTCACAATGCCAACGAAGCGATGGAAATGGCAGATTTTGCCCAAGGATGGCAGCTGCTGACAGCATTAGTGGATGAGCTCAGCTGACGGCAACCCCACCAGTTTGCAGTCCATCATCACCCTGACAGCATAGGCAGAATGACGTTTGCTATCTTTTTGTATACAGCACACATCCCGTAGCACGGGCTACAGTATTTCTTCTCTCAGGCTCTTACGGTAAAGCTCAAGACAGCAAGGATCCCGTCCATTCTCGTCTTAGCGGGCTTGCTGGGTTGAACATCATTAGTTGCCAGGAGAAACTCTATGGGTGCTTGGGGTCGTTTGGGCGGATCTGTGCTGATGAGCTTTGCCGCATTGAGTATGGGCACCTCAGTCTGGTCTAATCCTTTGTCGGTCAAAATCAGCAGTTCTCTGCCAGAACAATCCTTTGCAGGTGTGTTTTTGCGGGAGTTTAAAGATCGAGTGGAAACTGCACTGCCCGACGAAGTAGAGATCGAGATCTTTATGAGCGGAGCCTTGGGCAGTGAGCAGGATGTCTTACAGGGCCTTAAGCTGGGCACCCATATGGCGACCTTATCGGCTTCTGGAGTAACTGAAATCAACCGTCGTACGGTGATATTTGACCTGCCTTATCTCATTGAGTCGCGGGATCAAATCCCTACCATGATGGCAAGCCCAGCCGGAGAAATGCTTCGGGAAGGCTTTGAAGGCACCGGGGCCGAATTGCTGGCGGTGTGGGATAACGGCTTTCGCGTCATTACCAACAAAGTCCGCCCTGTAACAGTACCTGCTGATCTGCAAGGGCTCAAGATTCGTACCCCCAATAGCCGCTATCGGGTCGAGATGTTCCGAGAACTGGGGGCCAATCCTACGCCACTCGCTTTCAACGAGGTATATTCTGCGCTCGATCAAGGGGTAGTAGATGGGCAAGAGAACCCAGCTGATGTGGTGTTCTCCGCAAGGCTGCCAGAGGTGCAAACCTACCTTTCAGTCTCCAATCACATCTATTTGCCCACCTATCTGCTCTTTAGCGAACAGACCCTAGCCCAAATGTCTGATGATGTTCGCGAAACCATCGAGCAGATTGCCATCGAGATGGGAGATTGGACTCGGGAATGGGGAGATGAAAACGATCTCAAGATGATGACTGAGTTGGCAGAGGTGATGGAGATCAATGAGGTGGATTTTGCTGCTTTTCAAGAAGCGTCCACATCTTTGTACAGCAGTGAACTCTTTATTGACGCCATTGGTGCTGACATGATCGAAGCCACCTTGGCTGCTTTGCAAGCCAACTGATCTTCACTTTGGTACTCAAATTCACCTGAGAAGGGAGACGGGTTCATGTTGATCTGGATGCGCCGCATAGATGCTTTAATCTTCGGGTTGATCGACAAGCTCATTATCCTGTTAGTGGGTGTTATCACAGTGGCGGTGATAGCAACGGTTTTTGCTCGCTTTGTGCTCAATAATTCCTTCTCATGGGGCGAGGAATTACCGGGATTGCTCTTGGTCAGCCTGACGTTTCTGGGTTCAGCTTGGTTAGCTCGTTATGACCAACACCTAGCTTTTGATGGGCTGTTGGTGATGATGCCTCCTCGCCTTCGTCTTGGGATCCAGGTGTTTAATTTGCTGTTGGTGGAGCTTTTTTTAGCCTGTCTTACCTATTTTGGCTGGGTGGTTGTTCAGGCTACGGGCAGTACCAGCTTGGTCACGTTGGACTTTCCTTTGGTGGTCTTCCGGGCCATGGTGCCCATCGGCGGGTTGCTGATGATGCTGGGCTATGGGGTGCAGTTAGCGCAGCTTTGCTTTCCGTCATCCCTGGTGATCGCCGGCCCAATGGCAGCTGGATCCCTTGAGTCTATTGTACCTGTGGATGAAGCTGAGCGCATCCTGGCGGGTATTTCTGCTGCTCGGACTGAGTCTGTAACATCCACACTATCCGTGCCAGAGGGATCCCTATCTAACGAGGAAGAGTCATGACAGCGCTAGCGGATTTTGACTTTGGCTATTTGGTCATCAGCCTGATCGTGCTGTTCATGTTCATGGGTATGCCGATCGCCTTTGCCTTGGGGGTAACGGCAGCGGTGGCAATCTTTTTGGATCCCGGTGTGGTGCCCACCATCATCGGGGTGATTCCTTTTGGGGGTACCAACAACTACCTGCTGGTGGCAGCAGTGTTATTTATGGTCACGGGCGAGTTGATGAACTACGGTGATATTGCCCGACGGTTGATTGATTTTGCCAGTAGTTTGGTGGGACATATTCGAGGTGGGTTGGCTCATGTCAATATCGTCACCTCCCTGTTCTTTGCAGGCATTTCGGGGACGGCTACTGCTGATGCCGCTGCCATTGGCTCGGTGATGATTCCACAGATGAGCTTACGCGGCTTTCCAGTCAATTTTTCGGCAGCAGTGACGGCCACCTCAGCCACTCTCTCCATCATCGTTCCCCCCAGCCTGAATCTGATTTTGTATGCCTATGTAGCCGAAACTTCTATCGCCCAACTGTTCATCGCCGGGATCCTGCCGGGGGTCTTAGTCTGTGTGGCTTTGTTAATCACCACCTATGTGATTGCTGTACGGCAGGGCTTTCCCGTCGAACATCAATTCGCATGGGATCGAGTAGCCCGGACTGGCAAACAGGCCCTTCTCCCATTGGTCATTCCACTGATTGTCTTGGGGGGCTTGTTGGGTGGCGTTTTTACCGCCACAGAGGCAGGGGCAATGGCGGCTCTGGCCGCTCTGATCATTGCTGGGTTGCTCTACCAGAATGTGCGCTGGCCCCAGTTGGTGGATGTGATGCGGATCTCAGGCCAACGCACCGCCATGTTGATGTTTATCGTGGCCACTTCGTCGCTGCTGGGCTGGTATCTGACTCGGCAACGGATCCCGCAGCAAATCGCCGAAGGGATCCTGAATGTCTCAGATAACTATTGGGTGGTGGTGTTGCTGGTCAACCTATTCTTTTTGTTGGCGGGCACCATTATCCACGGCACTCCTGCCATATTGCTTTTGGTACCGATTTTTATGCCTCTAATTCGCCAATTGGGCATGGATCCGGTGCATTTTGGCCTGATTGTCACAATGAATTTGGGCATCGGACAACAAACCCCGCCAGTGGCCTCGGTCGTACTCATTACCTGTGCGGTGGCCAAAATTCCGATGCGGGCCATCCTCAGACCACTCAGTTACTTTCTGGGAGCCATGCTGGTTTGTTTAGTGATTATCAATCTTTTCCCTGCCTTATCACTGTGGTTGCCTAGCATCCTCCTGCCAGGGCGAGGAGCTTAACCTTGACCACAATGGATCTCATAGATAGACATACTTGGTACAACACTTGTGAATGGGCCTTTTTCTTCCCTGAAAACTCTCCAGACCCAACTCCTCTCCCAAGAGGTATCTAGTCTAGAGCTGATTAACACACTGCTGGAGCACATCGACAAGATCGAGCCTAAGATACAAGCCTGGGCATGGTTAGATGCAGCAGTGGCCCGCAAAAAAGCCGCAGACTGCGATCAAAAGATTCAGTTAGGCCAAGCTCCTCCTTTCTGTGGGATCCCAATTGGCATCAAAGACATCATATCCACCGCTGGGATCCCGACAGGCATGGGATCTTCAATCTACGCCGATCATATTCCTGAGTACTCAGCCGCTGTGGTAGAAAAACTGGAGGCGGCTGGAGCAATCATTCTGGGCAAAACCGTCACCACTGAGTTCGCCTACAGCTATCCTGGCCCCACCCATAATCCCTGGAACGTGGCCCATACCCCCGGTGGCTCCTCAAGCGGGTCAGTAGCAGCTGTGGCCTCCGGTATGGTGCCTTTGGCACTAGGTAGCCAGACGATGGGATCTGTGATTCGCCCCGCTGCTTTTTGTGGCATTGTTGGCTATAAGCCCAGCTATGGGCTCATTTCTCGGTTTGGCATGCACCCCTTTAGCCCCACATTGGATCATGTAGGGGTGTTTGCCCGGCGAGTATGGGATGCATGGCAATTGGCGGCAGTTCTATCCGGCCAAGATGAGCGGGATCCCGCCACCAGTGGACAAACCTTATCGGCGCCTGACCCTATGATTAGAACCGGGATCCCCCTTCCAAAGCTGGGTATCTTAAAGACCCCTTGGTGGGATCAGGCTGAACCCAGCCAGAAAGGCCATTTCTTGCAGTGCGTGGAAGACCTTCAGAGGGCAGGCGCTGCGGTAGAAGTATGGGAAGAGGATCCCGCCTTTGCAGAGGGGCCTGAGATCGTCGCCACCATCATGGCCTATGAAGCTGCCCAGATATACAGTCCTCTTTATGAACACTTTTCTCAAAATCTGAGCCAAGCTCTAAAAGACCTGATCACAGAAGGATCCCAACTTTCCAGAGCCACCTACGAATCTGCCCTTGCTCATAGGGAACAACTTCGCCAACGCTGGCAAGAGAGTAACGTTGACTTTGATGGCATCCTGACCTTGCCTGCCCTAGGCCCCGCACCTAAGGGACTCATATCTACTGGAGATGCCCTGTTTTGCAAAACCTGGACATTATGTGGGATTCCTGCCATCACACTCCCCACAGGAACCAGCCAGGAGGGGTTACCGTTAGGCACTCAGCTACTCGGTCGATGGGCAGAGGATGAGTCCCTGCTGCGGGCAGCACTCTGGTGTGAGTCAGTCTGGGTACCGGACTAGCGCTCTCCCAATCAAGGTTAAACTCCGTTGCAATTGGCTGTTATCAGAGATTGAACACTTGTTAGTCTGATGGACCCAGGCTTCGACGGCTACCGCACTGCCTGCTGATGCCAGCACAGCGAATCCCAAGAGAGGGTTGAAGGCTAA
>JBHJNR010000163.1:0-9814 GCA_050330615.1 Cyanophyceae cyanobacterium | reverse complement strand
TGCCACCCATCGCCCCGTCAGGGACCCCTGGGCCAATCCCCACAAGATGAGGGGAACCGCCCCCAATCGAGCCAGGGTGATCCAAGTGGGCAACGTGATGGCGGAAAGCATAATCTCTTCTAATTCACATTCAATCTAATTCACATTGAAAGGGAGAAAGTTTTTCAAGTCTCTTCTCTCAACGATAGGATCAATTCCCCCTGCCCCATCCCCACCAAATTCATGTCCAACTCAACAGCAGTTGAAGTCTCACCATGAGAGGTGTTGGTTCCTGGACGCGCTGTTTGACAATGGCCTCAGTCTCGCCTAGAATTAGCGTTTGCTGATTTCTTCAGGATTTGCTATGAAAGTGCGGCCTTCCGTCCGTCCCATGTGTGAGAAATGCCGGGTGATTCGCCGCCACGGACGGGTAATGGTGATATGTCCTAACCCCAAGCACAAGCAGAGACAAGGTTGAGCATCACGATGGCTCTTTCGCCTGTTCTCCCCTGTTGAGGATCCCCCAGCCTTCTTGCTTTTCAGTCTTCGGGCTCAATCGAAGATCTGGTCTTTAAGTCTACTGGCTAGGCTTCTGGAAAAGAGTTGACCCAACTCGGCCTAGTACTCAACTTGGCCTAGCACCCAACTCGGCCTAGCAATGAATGGCCCACGATGGGACGCATTCCTCAGACTCTGGCTCTTTGCCCATGCTAGCCTTTGCCGCTAGGTCAAACCCAGCTCTTGTGAGCTTGAAAATCTTGAGCCCCACTGCATCACTGACCCCACTGCATCACTGACCCCACTGCATCACTGACGAGGACCCCACCACTATGGCTCGAATTGCCGGGATTGACATCCCCCGCGAAAAGCGCGTCGAAATTGCTCTGACTTACATCTATGGGATTGGCCGCACCCGCTCCCAGCAGATCCTGGCCAAAACCGGGATCGATCCTGATATCCGGGCCAAAGACCTGACAGATGCCCAAGTGGCTGCTCTGCGGGAAGTGGTGGAAGACGATTTCCAAGTGGAAGGAGATCTGCGCCGCCAAGAGTCCATGAACATCAAGCGGCTGATCGACATTGGCACCTATCGGGGGCGGCGGCATCGGATGGGGCTGCCTGTGCGTGGGCAACGCTCTCGCACCAACGCTCGTACCCGCAAGGGAGGCCGCAAGACTGTGGCTGGCAAGAAAAAAGCCCCAGGCAAGAAATAGGATCACAATCCCGGTGGCATTTGCTCATGCTCTGAGGCTAATGGCCTGACTTGAGCTTCTGCCCCTACCTTCCTTAGCATAATGTCTGCCTCAGCGTGAGCTGAAGCCTATTGATCACCTACACACCGGAGAATCCAGTAGCACTATGGCTCCTCGACAGCAACGGCGCAGCCGCAAGATTAAGCGTAATGTGCCCAACGGCATCGCCTATATCCAGTCCACCTTCAACAACACTATCGTCACCATCACAGATCCCAACGGCGATGTGATCTCTTGGTCGTCCGCCGGGGCCAGTGGTTTTAAAGGAGCCAAGAAAGGTACTCCTTTTGCAGCTCAAACTGCGGCTGAGAGTGCTGCCCGTACTGCCATGGAGAATGGTATGCGGCAATGTGAAGTGCTGGTCAGTGGCCCTGGCTCCGGTCGGGAAACCGCCATCCGGGCCTTACAAGCGGCTGGGTTGGAGATCACATTGATTCGTGATATTACCCCTATTCCCCACAATGGCTGTCGCCCTCCTAAGCGGCGTCGGGTCTAATCCGCAACACTGGGCTGGTGGTGGCTACTCAAGTGTGTTGGGATCCCTTTGATTCTGTAGACTTGGTTCGTTGCTAAGGGCCCAATCATTGCAGCCTAGGGGCAGCCTAGGGATTGAAGAAGAGTTGAACTGAGTGGAACGATAAAAGAGGGAGGCTTGCTGTGGCAGCGGCATATCAAACAGAGTGCGTAGAATCTCATCAAGATGATAACGGTGGGCTCTACGGTAAATTTGTCCTAGAGCCGCTGGATCGGGGGCAAGGATGGACTTTGGGCAATGCCCTTCGACGGGTTATGCTCTCGAACCTAGAGGGTGCTGCCGTAACAGCGGTGCGTATCGCTGGGGTCAATCACGAGTTCTCCACCATTCCAGGGGTGCGGGAAGATGTGATGGAGATCCTGCTTAATATGAAGGATATGGTCATTTTGAGCCGTACCGATGACGTTCAGATCGGTCGCTTAAGTGTGACTGGCCCTGGCATTGTTACCGCTGAGAAGTTGATCTTGCCCAGTGAGGTTGAGGTGATCAACCCCAACCATCCCATTGCGACCTTGTCAGATGGTGCTGCTCTGGAGATGGAGTTCTCAATCGGACGGGGCAAAGGCTACCGAGCGGTGGATCACAGTGAGCGGGATGGCATGGCCATCGATTTTCTCCAAATCGATTCTGTGTTTATGCCGGTGCGTAAGGTTAACTACTCGGTGGAAGCCGCTCGGGTGGGTGAATCTTTGGGGCAGGATCGCCTCACCCTGGAGATCTGGACCAATGGCAGCTTGACCCCTGAGGATGCGCTCAGCCAATCTGCCCGCATTCTGGTGGAGCTATTCATGCCTCTACAGGATGTCACCTTTGACTCTCCGAGTACCCCTCAGCAGACCGAGGATAACCAAAAGAACCAGATCCCGATCGAAGAGTTGCAATTGTCCGTCCGGGCCTACAATTGCCTCAAGCGTGCCCAAATCAACACCGTGGCCGATCTGCTGGTCTACACCGAAGAGGATCTCTTGGAGATCAAGAACTTTGGTCAGAAATCAGCCGAGGAAGTGGTGGAAGCCCTCAAGGATCGCCTTGGGCTGACCCTGCCTCGGGAAAAGAGCAAGTCCTAACTTTTGTCTAGGACACACAGCTCCAGAGTACAGGTGTCCTAGACCCTACATTTTTCCCTTGGATTATCATTCAGGACCGTCATCATGAGACATCGCTGCCGCATTCCTCACCTCAATAAACCTGCTGACCAGCGCAAGGCTCTCCTGCGCGCTCTGACCACTGCCCTCTTGAAGGAAGGTCGGATCACCACCACCAAAGCTCGGGCCAAAGCTGTCCGCACCACTGCTGACAAGATGATCACCTTGGCCAAGGATGGATCCCTGTCGGATCGGCGGCAAGCGTTGGGCTATATCTATGACAAAGATCTCGTGGGATCCTTGTTTGAACAGGTGCCCAATCGCTATGGCGAGCGCAATGGTGGCTACACCCGCGTCATCCGCACCGTGCAGCGACGGGGAGATGGGGCCGAAATGGCTGTGATTGAACTGGTGTAGGGATCCCTTGTGACATTGGCTCTTCCAGCTCCCGACACCCAGCGCATCGCCCTCAAGGTTCAATACTTTGGGGCGAATTTTCATGGCTGGCAGCGGCAACAACATCACCGCAGTGTGCAGGGAACCCTGGAGCAAAGTCTGCAACACCAGCTCAAAGAGCAGATCACCCTGCATGGGGCTGGGCGTACCGATACCGGGGTCCATGGCTCTGGCCAGGTGGCCCACTTTGACACCACCACCCGGATCCCGCCGGAGCATTGGGGCATAGTGCTCAATAACCGTCTGCCTCACGATGTGGCGATCACAGCAGCGGCAGCGGTTGCTCCTGACTGGCACGCTCGCTTTTCGGCCATTTGGCGGCGCTATCGGTACTTAATCCTCAATCGAGACCATCCTGATGTGTTTTTGGGATTATTTAGCTGGCATCACCGGGGCAGCTTGTGTGCAAAAGCTATGTCAGATGCATTAGAATCGTTAATCGGCTCCCACGACCTCGAACTTTTTCGACGAGCAGGCTCCCCTCGGCCCCATTCCTGGGTCACCGTCCAGGATGTAGCTTGTCGACGACAAGGGGATCTAATCGCCATCGAAGTCCAGTCCAGCGGTTTTCTCTATCGCATGATGCGACTGCTGGTGGGTGCGTTGGCCTGTGTGGGGCGAGGGGATATCAGTGCCGCTGAGTTTGTCCAAATGTGGCAAACCAAGGACTGGTCGCCGATGCGTAATCGCTTCTCTGCGCCACCTCAGGGCTTGTGTCTGATCGGGGTGGGTTACCCTTCAGATCCGTTTGCGGCCTCCTGTCCCACGGGCGGATCCCTCATCCCGGCTGGGGATACCTCTTCA
The DNA here is from genome assembly GCA_050330615.1 of Cyanophyceae cyanobacterium. Taxonomy (GTDB): domain Bacteria; phylum Cyanobacteriota; class Cyanobacteriia; order Thermostichales; family Thermostichaceae; genus JAAUUM01. The sequence continues at coordinate 5,702 of JBHJNR010000163.1, read as the reverse complement.
CCCGCTATTGCCCTCAGCGATTGGGATCCTCCCCCAAGTTACCCGCAGAGTCCAGCGATCAGGGCAGAGAGTCCTGGCTGTTGTCTCAAGCCCTGACCTGTCAAGATCGTTGGATCCCTGCCCCTAAAAGTGGGTATTTCCCCGATTTCCTTGCCACCCCTTGCACCTGTTCCGTTAAGCCCATCCGATTGTGTAGTGAACCGAACCTAGCCGCCATGAACAAAACTCCTATCCCTGCCGTTATCGACCTCAATCCCACCTGGTATGTGGTCGACGCTGCCGATCAACGGCTCGGTCGCCTCGCTACCGTCATCGCTCATCTATTGCGGGGCAAGCATCGGCCTGACTTTACCCCCCACATGGATCTGGGGGATCATGTCATCGTGATCAATGCCGAAAAGATTCAGGTGACCGGACGCAAGGCTTCCCAGAAGCTCTATCGTCGTCATTCCGGTCGCCCCGGCGGGATGAAAACCGAAACCTTTGCTCAACTGCATGCCCGCATTCCAGAACGGGTGCTAGAAAAAGCCATCAAGGGCATGTTGCCCCATACCCGCCTGGGTCGGCAGCAGTTTACCAAGCTCAAGGTCTACACCGGAGCTGATCATCCTCATGCTGCTCAGCAACCCCAAGTCTTCCCCGTCAACACCATTCCAGGAGCCTGATCATGACCCAAGCCACTAGCGATCGCGTTGTCTACTGGGGTACAGGCCGTCGCAAGAATGCCATCGCCCGTGTTCGCCTCGTCCCTGGGACGGGAGCCATCACTATCAACGACAAGCCTGGGGATCTGTATCTCCAGTTCCAAGACCGCTTGATCTATCAGGTCAGGGCACCGCTGGAGTCTTTGGGGCTAGAGGGATCCTATGATGTGCTGGTGCGTGCTCATGGGGGCGGTGTGCGGGGTCAGGCGGATGCCATCAAGCTGGGGGTGGCTCGGGCTCTCTGCGAGATGGATCCCAACAACCGTATTCCTCTCAAGGTAGAAGGCTACCTGCGCCGGGATCCCCGTTCTAAGGAGCGGAAAAAGTATGGTCTGCGCAAAGCCCGTAAAGCACCTCAGTTCTCCAAGCGCTAGGCTGCATCCTCAGGGATGGGGTTATTTGCAATCAGAGCTTGTGCGGAGTTATTACGATTATCACGTTTATTTTGGAGCCAGTCTCATGCCTAAGAAGGATTTGCACCCCAAGTGGTATCCCGAAGCCAAGGTGATCTGTAACGGTGAAGTGGTGTTGACGGTAGGATCCACCCAGCCAGAAATGAAAGTGGATGTTTGGTCAGGCAATCATCCCTTCTACACCGGCAGTCAACGGTTTATCGACACCGAAGGCCGCGTGGAAAAGTTCATGCGCAAATATGGCATGGGCACCAAGAAGAATGCCGAATCCTGAGCGAAGGGGCAGCTCCTGCTGCCTACCGTTTTTGGTTTCTTTCTGGTCTATGCCCTTCATGACTGCGTGCCTTAGCCCATGCCTGCTCCTCCCCATTTAATGAGTCGACTCAAAGACATCAAAGGCACCTTTGATGAGTTGACCCTGCGCTTGGCGGATCCTGATGTAATGACGGATCCGGGAGAATTGCAGCGGGTGGCCAAGGCTCGCTCATCACTAGAGCCGATGGTGGATACCTACCAAGAGTGGCAGGAGGTACTGAAAGATCTACAAGAAACGGAGCAACTGCTCAAAGAGGCTCAGTCCAACCAAGACATGAGCATGAAAGAAATGGCGGCTCTGGAGGTGGCAGAGCTGAAACAGCGCCAGGAGAGCTTGGAGGAGCGTCTGACCCTGTTGTTGCTGCCCAAGGATCCCAATGATGATAAGAACATCATGCTGGAGATTCGGGCCGGGACGGGTGGTGATGAGGCCGCCCTGTGGGCTAGTGATCTATTGCGGATGTATAGCCGCTATGCCGAGCAGGTGGGCTGGAAAGTTCATTTGGTCAGTGCCACAGACGCCGATATGGGTGGCTTTCGAGAGGTGGTGCTGGAGGTGACCGGCGATCAGGTCTACAGCAAACTCAAGTTTGAGGCCGGAGTCCATCGAGTTCAGCGGGTGCCCGCCACCGAGGCTCAGGGCCGAGTTCACACCTCTACGGCGACGGTGGCGATCATGCCGGAGGTGGATGAAGTCGATGTGGTGATCGACCCCAAAGATATCGAGATGAAGACCGCTCGCTCCGGCGGAGCGGGTGGACAGAACGTCAATAAGGTTGAAACAGCCGTGGACTTGATCCACAAGCCAACCGGGATCCGGGTGTTTTGTACCGAAGAACGCTCCCAACTGCAAAACCGGATTCGGGCCATGCAGATTTTGCGGGCCAAGCTCTATGAGGCCAAGCTGCAAGAACAGCAGGCAGCGATCAGCAATCAACGCAAGATGCAGGTGGGAACGGGATCCCGCTCCGAAAAGATCCGCACCTACAACTACAAAGACAGCCGTGTTTCTGACCATCGCCTCAACCAAAACTTTGATTTGTCCGGCACCCTAGAGGGCAATATTGAGGACTTGATTCAAGCCTGTATCGGCCTCTATCAGCGGGAATTGCTGGCGGAATTGGCGGAAGATTAGCCTCTGGAGTAAGCCCAATGGATCCCATCGTTGTCGGGTTTGTGGTGGTGGCCCTGATCGTGGTAATGGGTTGGCTCCGCTGGCGCAGTGGCAAGGCCGAGATGCAGAGATTGAATCCTTCTGAATTCACCTCTTCGGGCTCCATGCCAGTGACGGGATCCCTTGTACCCACCCGACAGCTGCCCCCACCAGTACCCGTCCTAGAGAACAAACCACCACCAGCCTCAGAGATCGATTCCCCTGCAACCCTGGCGTTCCTAGATGAACTGGAGCAGAGGGCCAAAGATGCTGGGGATCCCGCAGGAGATGCACTGGCTAGAGTTCAAGCGCTCAGGCACCACATGGCAACAACAGGGGGATCCCTGTCTGATGCCCTGCGGCACCGGGATGGAGACAAGATACCGGCTCAACTGCCTGTCGGATTGGAGCAAGAGCTGAGGGGCTATCTGCAAAAAGGTCACAAGATTGAGGCCATCAAACGGCTGCGTCAGGCCACGGGTTCTACCCTCAAAGAAGCCAAAGAAGTGGTTGAGCGACTTGACCGCATCTCCAACGCCTGAGATTGGGATCCCTCTCTTGGCAGGATCCCGGCTGAAGCCCTCAGCCAAGAGGTCGGCAATGCCATAAGCTGGGAAAAGGACTCAGATGATTTCCCTACGGAGTTGACCTATGGATGTGGTTGCTAATCCGGCTGATACGATCCCAATGCTGCCACTGATTGTGGTGGGGGTGGGTTTTGTGGCGGCGATCAGTCTAGGATCCCTGGCTTGGTTTAACTCAAAACGTCCGGCTGGCTGGGAAAATTCTGACCGTCCAGGCTTTGTGCCCAAGATCAAGGGGGATGAACCCGATGAGGAATCTCAGGCTGACTGAGTTTTGTCCCTAGAGTCATTCAAAATTGAGTCAGACAAAATTGAGTCAGATTGGGTTCGGTACGATTGAGTTTCCTGGCGCGTCTATACCGGGATCCCGTTCCCTTCACCGGTATTATCAATCGTGTCGTGGAAGAAGGTTCTTGTGATGAGTGCTCCCGATTTAGCAATGACAGCGACCCTAAGCTTGGCCTTAACGGTATCGCCACAGGCGGAGTTGCCCCTGCCCGCTGAAGTCTTGATGCTGGCCTTAGCGGAATCCCCCTTTTTGCGGCTGGCCGCAGAGGGAGAGGTGGCTGATATCACCATCCAGGCTGAGGCCAATCAGGTCTATCGGCTGCAACGGCCCGGTGACTCGGTGGCAATGGCGGCTTTTCGGATTCCGGTCAAGCGAGCGCGAGCCCTGCCCCTCAAATTGCAGCGGATCCTGGAGCAGGTGGCGGTGTTTGGGGCCATTGCCGCCTTGACGCCCCCCAGCGATGTGCTGAGCAGTGTGCTCAGAACCGAGTTTTTGCAATTGGTTGAGCCTGCCACTCGGCAATCAGAACCGGGGGTAGCCCCTCTGGTGCGATCGGAGGCGGAGGCGGTTCAAATCAAGTCGGGCCAGTGGTTGGCTATTACCCTGACCAATCTGACGGATGCCCCCTTATTTGCCTATGTGGTGGTGATGGATCCCCGCCAGCAGGCGGTAACCCTCGTCTATCCCTACACACCAGATATGCCCGCCCGGATTCGCCCTGGCGAGACCATTGTGGTGGGATCCGGCCCCCGCTACCTGATCGAGATGGGGCTGCCCGAGGGACAGACTCAGGCTACCGATATCTTTAAGCTGTGGGTCAGTGGCCAGTCCATTCAGCCTGCCGTCTTGGAATTGCCTTCTTTGGGGCAACCCTATGAACCTTCAACGGATCCCTATGGGTCCGGCTCTCGTCTGGATCGAGACTTGAGGCGATTGATCACGGGCAAATCGGGGATGACGCCATTACCGAGCTTTGAGACGGATCCCTGGTGGTGCCAATCTCAGTCGGTGGAGATCCTTGCCTAGTCCCCAGGTCTTGCGCCAGAGCAGAGAGCGAGCACTAGGCAGTTTAGACAAGGGGCTTAAGCCCTTTGTTGGTAGTTGGCACATTGACACCGCCGAGTACTCGGCACTCCTGAGCTGCCCGCCAACCACTTTCAAGTGCCCCATGAACGGTTTGGGGATTGCTGGTGTGGGCGGTGGCCTCCCCCGCAAAGAAGAGGATCCCTGCCTCTGGGCGGGCCAGATCGACGCGGGCATCTGCCTGTCCGGGAGGGAGATGAGCATACCCACCCAAGGCATAGGGATCCTGTCCCCAACTGATGCGCTCGGCTGCTTGGCACTGGGCTTTGAGATCTATGAAGGATTTGCCCAGCAGGGATCCCAGCTCTTGTAGACCCAGATCGAGAGCCTCTGATGCTGGTAGAGCATCGATCTGCCGCGCCCGATCTGCTGAGATAAAGCTGATGATGACGGGATCCTGTTGCGGTTGGGGGATCCACCAGCGGGCGGTGAGGCCGAGATGAGCGATCATCATCTGGGGATCGGGCCAAGGGGCTGGTGGGGCAAACCGATAGATCAATTTGGTGGCGGGATCCACCCGGAAGGCAGCAATAGCGGACTGTTTGGCCAGACTGAGGGGGGGATAAAACCGCAGGGATCCCGTTTGTAAGATCGCCACAGGCACCGTCACAATGCAGGCGGCAGCGGTAAAACAGCGGGAACCACTCCACACTTTGACCCTGGGAGATCCTGCTAGAGAATGGTCCCAATCGATCTGGTCAACCGGGGTATTGAGGCGGATATCTAAGCCTTGGGCATAGTGCTGGAGCAGATATCCATAGCCTTGGGGCAGGCGAAACTCCTGCTTGCCAGATCGATCCATGCGGTTTTCTCGGATCCAGTCTTGACAACTGAGATCGGCCAAGGTGCTGCAACAGGGCTGAGCCAACAGGGTATCGGCCATCTCCAAAACAGCGGGATCCCATCCTTGTTTCAGCACAAAATCCGCCAGTGATAGATCCGGCTGAATCGGATCCACCCCCAGCTGATCCCAGATCTTGAGCAGTCCCGCCAGGGTTTGGGCCAAGGGAACCGGAAGGTCTTGCCGGGGTTGGGCGGCTTGACCGGGTTGTCCCCACCAGAGATGCTGGTAGCGGTCGATGGGCCAGGGCTGAATGCCATGCTGCTGGGCCAAGCTGTGCAAAACAGCCCCTTCCCCATGAATGAACTCAGCTCCCTCTT
>JBHJNR010000162.1:0-2314 GCA_050330615.1 Cyanophyceae cyanobacterium | reverse complement strand
CCCTTACCAAGGTAAGCCTTTGAGGTCGATCGTGCCATGCTGAGGTGCCTTACCCAGTCCGGCCAACACCATCGGACGATAGCTGTTGAAAACTATTGAACCCGTGGGTTGCTCGACCCTAAGAGTATCTGTGAATGGCAGCCAACCGAGCCGACCGTAGAAGGGGAGAAAAGGATCCCGGCAGACCAGTAACGAGAACGCCACTTGGTGGTCGTCATGTAGGGCGTTAGCGGCTCGGCGCAGCCCCCCGGATGCGTAGCCATGCCCCCGAGCCCTTGGATGAGTTTTTACACTTCCGACCCCACCGATTTTGATGGCGACACCATCCAGGGTGCCCATGCGGATCACGATGCCCACATGGGATACCAACTCTCCCTCGGGAGAGAACACCAGAACACTGTAGGCAGGAGGAGCCCACTGGATCTCTCGGTTCTGACTATCGGTAACAACATGGGGGGGGTAGACTGCCGTCGTCAGTGCTTTCAGGGCAGCGCGCTCATCCTCGTTGAGTGTTGTCACCGGCTTAAGGTCAATACGCATAGGCCCCCCGATTCCACATATTTCATTTCCACATATTTCATTTCCACATAGTCCACATACATGCTCCACTGGGCAATGACGATGGCTGAAAGATAGGCGGTGGTAACTAACCTCTGACCGTTACACCTTCAGACCCCACCCGAATGGCCACTTTGCCCCTCACCTGCCGCCGTTCCAGAGCATCAATGGCATCAGGCAACTGACTCAGCTCATACGTGCGATCCACATAGGGGTGGATCTTACCCGCCTCAATCCACTCTTTCAAGACCGATAAATCCAGTTGATTGGGCCTAGACACCAAACTCTTCACCCGCCGCCCACTCATCACCGAAATGAGGGATCCCAGCAGCAGCACCAAAAACAAGCGGGGCATAGATCCCCCCACCAAGACATAGGTTCCTCCTCGCTTGAGCAAGGGGAAATAATCAAACACTGAGCGATAAGCCGCCGCATCCAAAATCAAGTCATACCCCCCCGCCAGGGTTCGTGCTAGCGGCGACTTGTCGCATCCCAATTGGTCATAGCTGCTGACCAGATCTGCCCCCAGTTTTTGTACCATCTCCATCTTGTGAGCACTACATATCCCCGTCACCTCAGCCCCCCACCCCTTGGCCATCTGCACCGCAAAGGATCCCACCCCTCCAGCCGCCCCATGAATCAGTACCCGTTGCCCCGGCTGAATCTGTCCCACATCTCGCAACCCCTGCAAAGCCGGGATCCCTGATACAGGCACCGTTGCCGCCTCTGCAAACGTCAGATTAGTCGGCTTCAGCACCAATGCCTGTTCGGGCACACAGACCTGCTCAGCCCAGGCTCCAAATCCACACTCCGACAAGTCTCCAAAGACAGGATCCCCCACCTTAAATTGGGTCACTTGGCTACCCACTGCCTCCACAATCCCGGCCATATCACATCCCAAGGTTTTGAATTTGGGCTGACGGATGCCGCCGTAGATCAGCCGAACCAACCAGGGATCCCCCCGCATCAAATGCCAATCTCCCGCATGGACTGAGGTCGCCTGTACCCTCACCAGCACCCCGTCATTTGTCAGCCTTGGCGGATCCACCTCCTCTACCCGCAAAACAGCAGGGGATCCATACTCACTTTGGACAATTGCTTTCATGTGAACCACACACTTGGGCTTACACCGTAAGTCTAGCGTACACTGTAAGCTGACGATGGCAAGGTTCTTGAATCGTTTCTGTGATGGCTGTAGCACCGTTAAGTCGAGACCGTATCTTGCAAGCCGCTCTGACTCTGGCGGACGCGGAAGGGCTAGAGGCTCTTTCGATGCGTAACCTGGCTCAGGCTCTGGGGGTGAAAGCGATGTCTCTCTACAACCATGTCGCTAATAAGGACGACATCATTGATGCCCTGGTGGATCTGGTGGTCAGTGAAATTGATCGGCCAAACCAGACAGGATGCTGCTGGCGGGATCCCGCGCTTGACTGGAAAACGGCCATGTGGATGCGGGCACATTCAGCTCATGAGGTCTTGTTGCGCCATCCTTGGGCGACATTGCCGTTGGTATCGCGGGTCAATGTGGGGCCAGCCATGTTGAGCTATGTGGATGCCACCTTAGGATGTTTACAAAAAGCGGGCTTTGGATCAGAACTGGCAGATCATGTGTGGAATGCCCTGGATAGTCATATTTATGGGTTCACATTACAGGAATTGAATTTTCCTCTCGAACCCACTGAGTATGCACAAAGGGCAGAAGACTATATCGACCGGATCCCCAAGGATCAGTATCCTCATCTCCATCACTTAGCTA
>JBHJNR010000161.1:0-3227 GCA_050330615.1 Cyanophyceae cyanobacterium | reverse complement strand
CCGCCAAGATCCCTAGTCCCAAACCAAACAGCCCCAAAAGCACCCAGGTCAAGAACATCAAGTTAAAGCTAGCGGCAAATCGGCTGGCGATGACTTGAGCGACGGGCTGATTAAAAATACTGGAGGTGCCGAGATTACCCTGAGCCAACTGCCATAGCCAGCGCAAAAAGCGGGTTGTAGCAGGCTGATCCAATCCCCAACGCTCGGCGATCATCTGTCGCTGCTCAGGGCCAATCAGCATCATATCGGCCCCGATGTAAGCACCCACCGGATCTATCGGGGAGCGTTCGATCAATACAAAGCTCAGAACCGCCACCGCCACCAGCAACACCAGCAACTTCAAACCCGTTCGGATCCCAAATTGCAGCATCCAGGGCATCAGGCTCAACCCTCGCATGTCCAACTCCACTCGGCAATATTGGCAGTGATGGGCCAGCCGTGTCCGTGGGGCTGAACCTGCTGGGATCCAATATCGAGGCACTCATCCACAAAATAGGTGTGATCCAAGTTCACTAGCCACGCCCAAGCCGCATCGCCAGGGGTGGTAAAGCCGGCATTTTCGCCATCCCACTGAGCCGCTTTCCAGAACGTGATAGCCTCCTCTTCGGTGGGTGCTCCCAAAGCCAAGTCTAGATAACCGTCCACCTGCTCGCTGCCATAAAATCCCGTGTTGAAAAACTCTACCCCAGCCATCGAACTATGATACAAGTTGTAGATTTCTGTGGGGTCATGGCTGCCCCAGCCAAATAACACTGCATTTTGGTGGTAAAGTTCCCCAATCTCATCCCAGCTTTTACCTTCAACATTCATCTCGATGCCCAAAGGCTTGACCATATCAGATGCCGCCAGAGCCAAGGATTGACGGGTGCTGTCGCTAGCCGGATAGAGCAAGGTGAAAGAGGCCCGCAGATCATCTTTGACCCGGATCCCATCGGATCCCAGCTCCCAACCAGCTTCATCCAGGATCCCCTCAGCCAAAGTCAGATCATTATCTCCAATATCAGCACTCACCTCTTGCCAGGGCAGACCGCTCACAGGGCCATAAGCCGGGGATCCATAACCCTCCAGGATCCCTTCTACCAAAGCCTGCCGATCTAGGGCGTAGTTGATGGCTTGACGAATAGCAGGATCCGCGGTCACTGTGTTGCCGATGGGCTTGCCGTCTGCGGTGGTCTCGCCTGTATCAGGCACAAAGGGGAACATGATGCCGCGATTGTCGACACTCTCCACATTGATCATGCGCATGCCATCAAGTTCTTGAATCGCCAAGGCTTGAGGCACTACCACCACCTGCACATCCCCGCCCCGTGCTGCCGCAAAGCTCGTATCCTCATCGGTGAACAAAAATACCAGCCGATTTAGTTCGGGCACCCCATCGTAGTAGTCAGGATTTGCCTCGACAATCAACTGCTGACCCTCATCCCACTGCACAAATCGAAAGGGGCCGGATCCCATTGGATTGCGGGCATAGTCCTCGTTGTGGGCGTGGGAGGGAACGATCCCCAGGGTGATCAGGCGATGAATAAAGGTGCTTCGGGGTTCGCTTAGGCGCAACTCCACCTCATAATCTCCGGTGGCCACCGCTTCTTCAAAACCGATCATGTCTACTAATCCACCGCTGGTGGCAGCTGTGTTGAAGGTGTAGACAACATCTTCTGCCGTCAGGGGTTCGTCATCGCTGAACTTGACATCTTCTCGAATCTTGATGCTGTAGACCAAGCCATCGTCACTCACTGTGACCGTCTCGGCCAGATCATTGACCACATTCATGTCTTGATCCCGTTTCAGCAAGGTGCTTTGAAATAGTGGGGATCCATAGCGTCCCCAACCCAAGGTGGGATCAAAGCCATCATCAGATTCTCCCCCAATGGCCAAAAGGAGTTGATCAGGGGCTGCTTGGCTAAATGCAGACTGAGGATTGATTGTCAAGAATGCGGTGGACAGAGCCAGCAGTAACGAAGATCCCAAACCCAACGAGGTTGCATTTGCAAGAATCATAATCAATCGCTTTAGTTCATGGTTATGCTAAACGCCTCCTACCGCTCCCACAATGCCTGGGGGGGGCATCAAAAATCCTAAAAGCTTGTCCTGGAGTACGAGGGAGGAATACCCCCGGTGATGGTACGACCTTCCTCCTTGTGTCTTCTCTCCAAGCCTTTTGAATCGCTTTTCTATTGCACCCCTACCGTTTCCGGCTGTTGCCGGGGTGGGGGCGACATATGTGAGGGATCCTATGAGATGGGGTCTGCGATTGTCTGCCACGTTGAGGAGCGGAATAGCCTATTTAAGCCCACGCACTCGACGCATCCGTGGGCCGGTGGGAGCGTAGCGAAAAGGGGACTTTATGTTTGAACCCTTTCGCAACAATGTTATTGGGCAAAGTGCAATTCCCTAGCCCTGACCATGAGAGGTTTACAGTCCTCTCATGCTCATGGTGTAAGCCATAGAACCAGCCACCTCATCAGCTCCAGGCGGCAAATTGTCACCATCATCCATGAGGTAGTCACTGGCTTTACTCGCCTCCCGGCTGGCTTTCAGAAAGAGGCGATTGTCCTGCTTGAGCAGAGTCAGCCAATGGGCTAAGTAGCTGGCGTGATTCTCTGTCTGTGGAGTGAGTTCAAGCTGATTGCACAGGAAAGTGGCACCGAGTTCAGCAATCAATTCCTCATAGGCGTATGTCTGGGATCCAAAGCTGCCTGATTGGTCACGGCTCAAGCGGGTGGGATGCCCTGTCCAATGGGTGAGTTCATGCAGGGCGGTGGCGTAGTAAGCTTCTGGGCTGGTGAAAGCTGAGAAGGTAGGCAGGTTGATGCGGTCACTGGCCGGGGAATAACAGGCGACATCGCCTCCATGTTGGATCCTGGCTCCGGTGCTGGTGATGAAGGCTTCAGCTTGGGCGACCCGCTCTGCTTCTGAGAGAGTGCTTCCTGGCTGGTACTTCTCCTTCCACGTCTGGAGTTGGCGGCCACCATCACCATCGTCAATGCAGGCGATGTTGTAGACGGCGTGCCATTTGTGGATCCGGTATCTGCTCTGCTCCTTTTCGCCCTGGTCGTTCTCCACTTCTTTAGATGCGGTGCCAGCAAAGAGGATCCAGGATGCCTTAGATCCTTTGGTGACTTGCCACCCTTGGTCTTTGGCTTGGTGGTAGCCGATGAAGTAGGGATCCTGGTGCTGGTCGGCTAACATCTGCACCGTTAGTAGGAGAGGATTGGATCCCTGGTAGG
>JBHJNR010000160.1:0-5432 GCA_050330615.1 Cyanophyceae cyanobacterium | reverse complement strand
TTGCCAGCTTCGTCTGTGAGGTGGAGCAGGAGACCTTGGAAAATGGAGCTGAGTCAGTCGGTGTGGATCTGGGCATCTCCACCTTTGCCACACTCAGCACGGGCGAGAAGATAGTCGCTCCTAAGCCACTGAAAAAGCGGCTCAAGCGGTTACGCAGACTCCAGCGCAATCTTGCCCGTAAGGTGAAAGGATCCCGGCGTAGAGAACGGGTCTGGAGACGGGTGGCGAAACTCCATGCCAAGATCCGGGATACCCGTACCGATTTCCTGCATAAGCTCTCAACCCGCCTGATCCGCGAAAACCAAGCGGTGATGGTGGAGGATCTAAACGTTTCCGGCATGGTCAAGAACCGCAAACTCAGTCGCGCTATTAGCGATCTGGGCTGGCGGCAGTTCAGGACATTGCTGGAGGGGAAAGGGATCCGATATGGCAGAACAGTCGGTGTCGTGAATCGGTGGGAGCCAACCAGCCAGATCTGCTCTTGTTGTGGAGAGCGGGGCGGCAAGTTGGATCTGTCGATCCGGGAATGGCAATGTCTCTGGTGCGGGGCAACCCATGACCGGGACATCAATGCGGCAAAGAACATACAAGTCGCGGGTGGACAATCCAAGACTCTAAACGGACGTGGAGGAACGCATAAGTCTGGCTTGCCAGCGGCATCCGGTGAAGCGTCAACCTGTTGGGACGGCCAGCAATTGCAACTGCTCTTGTTCGCCTAAACCGAATCCTCGGCCTTAAAGGCCGGGGAGGATGTCAAAGCGATGGGATAGCCTAACTCTTCTTGGCTTGGGCTGTTCTGATCAAGGACTGCAATAGATTCGCCACCTGAGCCGCTGCATCGGGGGTAGCCATCCCCTTCATAAGCCGCTGCTTTTCTGCAAGAAGATCTGGATCCTGTAGCCACTCTAGCCCCAGCTGTTGCACGGTTGAGGCCGCCCCTTCTCCTTCTCGCACCATTGCCGCCGCCCCCTGCTGGACATAACCCTGGCCATTGTGAAACTGGTGATCCTCTGCCGCAAAGGGGAACGGAATCAAGATCGCGGGGGTGCCGGTGGCGGCCAGTTCTGTCAAGGTGCCCGATCCGGCACGACTCACCACAAAATCAACCCGTTGCAGCAGAGCCGCCATCTCCTGCCAAAAGGGGAACAGCCGATAACGGGGATGGTCGGGGGCCAATCTTTTAACAGTGTCAAACTCCCTCTGGCCCGTGATATGCAGGATCCAAGCCCCCGTCTCCAGCCAAGCCGGAGCAGACTGGAGCACCACCTGATTGAGGCCTCGCCCCCCTTGACTGCCCCCAATCACCCCAATCACCCGATCCCCAGCTGGGATCCCCAGGTTTTCTAAAGCGGTGGATATTACCCCTTGCTGCCAAAACTCCCGCCGCACTGGCGTTCCCACCGTGATCAGGCGGGCAGGATCCACCGTCTTGAGATATCGGGCTGCTGCCCCATCCCCCAGAGCCACCTGCTGACACAAGCGGCCCAACAGGGTGGTCACTTTACCTGGGATCCCATTCGACTCATGCAGCAGCACGGGAATCCCAGCCCATCGCGCCGCCAAGATGGCCGGGGCCGCAATGTAGCCACCCGTGGTGAACACGGCATCAAACCGTCCCTGCCGTAGCCGTGCCTTAACCTGAGGGATCCCCGTGGTTAGCTGCCACAACAGGCGCAAGCCAGCCTTGAGTCGGGATCCCTGGAGTCCCGACATAGCGATGGTGTGGAGGGGATAGCGATTCTGAATCAGCTCTGCCTCCATCCGGTCGGGCACCCCCAACCACTCCACCTGCCAATCCTGCAACTGCTCTGCCACCGCCAAGGCCGGGAACACATGACCGCCGGTGCCACTGGCGGCAATCAAGAGACGGGGGGAGGATGTTGACATGGCACACCAACTTTCTAAACCAGCTCAATCACCCGATTCTGGGCATCTCAAGGCATCATGCGACTTAGGGCAGCGATGTCGAGCACCTCATCCACCTGAGCGGGATCCATCAGCCCTTGGCCTAGCACCACCTCCCGCACCGATTGCCCCGTTTTGAGTACCGAGTTGGCCACTTCTGCCGCTTTGAGATAGCCAATATGGGGATTGAGGGCGGTGACCAAAGCCAATGTCCGGTCGGCATAGCGTTGGCAGTTTTCCCCCTGGGCTTCGATCCCGGCGATGCAGCGGTGAGTAAAGGCTTGCAGGGCGTTGTTGAGAATCTGGAGGCTGTGCAGCAGATCGTAGGCGATCAAGGGCATCATCACATTTAGCTCCAGCTGCCCTGCTTGGGCACAGAAGGCGATGGCCTGATCCAGCCCCATGACTTGAAAGCAAACCATCGTCAGCATCTCGGCCATGACGGGATTATATTTTCCGGGCATGATCGAGGATCCCGGCTGAACGGGGGGAAGTTGGATCTCTTTCAACCCTGTCATGGGGCCAGAATCCAACAGCCGCAAATCATTGGCCATCTTGACACAATCTTGAGCCAGATTGCGCAGGCTACCCGACAGCGCCACAAAGGGAGCCATACTTTGCATTGCCGCCATCATGTGGGAGGCCGGTTCTAGATTTAACCCGGTCAGCTCCGCCAACTGCGCCACCACCCGCCGCCGATACTCGGGGTGCGTGTTGATGCCTGTTCCGGCGGCACTGCCACCGATACCTAGCTTTTGCAAATCCTGACTGGCGGCGGCGATCCGCTGTTGATGCTCAGCCAAGATCACCCCATAGGCGGTAAAGGTGTCCCCCAGGCGCACTGGCACCGCATCCTGCAGGTGGGTGCGGCCCGATTTGACAATCTCCGCAAAGGCTTCGCCCTTATGATTCAACGCTGTCACCAGTAGCGGCAATGTGGCCAACAGGCCGCTATGCAACGACAACAGGGCAGCGATCCGAATCGCGGTTGGGATGACATCATTGGTGGATTGGCCGTAATTGACATGATCATTAGGGCTGATCAGGTCATAGCGGCCCTTGGGTTGATCGCTCAGCTCCAGCGCTCGGTTGGCCAGCACCTCATTGACATTCATGTGGTGGGAGGTACCCGCCCCGGCTTGATAGATATCCACCACAAACTGATCCCGCAGGGATCCCGCCAATAGATCGTCAGCAGCGGTAACAATCGGGGCTGCAATCTCCGCCGGAATGCAGCCCAACTCGCCATTAACCAGAGCCGCTGCTTTCTTGATCAGCAGACAGGCATCCACATAGATGGGCAGCGGTTGGAGACCACTGATCGGGAAGTTATCCAAAGCCCGCAAGGTTTGGATGCCGTAATAAGCCTCCGCAGGGATGGAACGCTCCCCCATAGAGTCCCGCTCGATCCGATGGGTTGTGCTGCTCATGCCACTTAGAGATTAGAAAAGCGAGAAGGTTGAAAAAGCAAGGGCCTTGAAACCGATGTCAGGCGACTGATGAGAACAAGGCCTGGGTCAACCAGAACCTGTACCAGTCAAGACTCAGTATTGCGGGAGAGACTCAGGATTGAGGGATCCCAGCGGCTTGGAGTTGCTCGGTGATGCGGCCATTGTTTTCGGCAATGACTAGCACCATGGCGGCACAGGCCAGTTGAACCCCAGCCCGAAACTGAGCCGAAGACTTGTACTCGGTCATAACCGGATCTTCTCCCTCTCGTCCGCTCAAGATCAGTTGGGCGGCTTTTTGGGCAAATTCTGTCAGCTCACGTTGAGATAGTCCGACTTCCACAACCCACGCTCCTTAATAATGCTGCGGTACCAAGAACTGTTTGTGTTAAGCCTTTGGCTCCCCAATCCTACCGTGGTTTGGATCGTGTGGTTTGGATCTTGTGGTCTGGATCTTTCTCACGGGGGTGGCCAAGATTGCATCGACCCCGATCTGTCGGGCAGTTTTAACGGATTGAGCGGAAGTCCTCAATCAGGAACGACCTGTGGTCTACAGCGCAGCGGATTGGGGATGGATAGCGACTAGCCATTGGGCTTACTTTGGTTTGCAATATAGTGGTTTGCAATATAGGCTTTGACCGTTTCAAGGGGTGCGCCCCCCACAGATGAGACGTAGTACGACCCTGACCAAAAGGCTTTGTCCCCCCCGTAGTGCTTTGTATAGTCCTCTGGGAACTCCTTCTTGACCATACGGCTAGTGGACGCTTTGAGCGAACTTACCACAGCAGCAATCGAGTTGCGGGGATGGAAGTCCACCAACAAATGCACATGGTCGGACTCTCCAGAAAACTCCAGAAGCTTGCATCCCATCTTGACAGCGACTTGCTCAAGCATCTCTCCTATCCGTGGCAGCATGACGGCGCTGATGGCCTTACGTCGATAATGCGTGACGAAAACAATATACAACTGCACAGAGAAAACGCTGTGTGACCCCTTCCTAGGTTGCACCTTGACTGCCCCCACCTGCTATAATATCGACATGGTAACACGACGCACCACGTTCAGGCTTTATCCCACTCGTCAACAGGAAACTGTCCTGTTCCGGTGGCGTAGACTCCATGCCTATCTCTACAACTCGGCCCTTGCGGATCGTAGAGACAGCTATCGGCAACGTGGTGAGAGTGTGTCCTACGTCGACCAGCAGAACCGCTTGCCCGCTTTCAAGGAGGTGTGGCCTGAGTATAAAGAGCTGGGATCCCAAGCCTTGCAAGCAACACTGAAGCGGGTGGATTTTGCCTATCAGCGGTTCTTCAAAGGGGTTGGGGGTTATCCCAAGTGCTTCGCACGACCAAAGGTCTATAAAGGGATCCGGCATTACTCTGGATGGACATATCCCGCAAGCTCAGGATGGAAAGCTCACACTGATGGCAAGCATGGTGCCTTGAGCCTGACCAACTTGGGGCGCATACCCATGCGAGGGCAAGCCCGGACTTGGGGCACTCCCACCACTTGCACCATCCTGTATCGGGCGGGTCAGTGGTACGCCTCCATCACGGTGGACTGTGAGGTTGTCAGTGCAACAGGAACAGAGGCGGTAGGAGTAGATTTTGGTTGCTTGACGGCGATTGCTCTCAGTGATGGCAGCAAGGTTGAGAATCCCCGATTCGCGGCCAAGTCCAACATCCGTAAGGTACAGCGTCAACTGGGACGCAAAACAAAGCATTCTCGTCGTTGGAAGAAGGGACAAAAGCGGGTAGCCAAGCTGCACCGCAAAGTTGCCAACCAACGACAGAATTGGGTACACCAGCAAGCAACACAGATCGTTGGCGGTCATAGCCTGGTTGCTACTGAAAAGCTGGAAACCCACAAGATGACCCGCAAAGCTAAGGTGGGCAGTACGCGCAAGCGTCAGAAGACAGGACTCAATCGCTCCATCTTGGATGTGGGGTGGGGAATGCTTCGCTCTGCGATTGCCACCAAACTGGCTGAGGCTGGGGGAGTGTTGGTGGAGGTGCCGACCCAGACGGTCAAGCCTTCCCAGTCCTGTCCTCAGTGCGGACATCAAGAGAAGAAATCGCT
>JBHJNR010000159.1:0-7309 GCA_050330615.1 Cyanophyceae cyanobacterium | reverse complement strand
GCTGGCCCCAGGATCGGGGTTTGGCCCCAGTGGAGAGGGTTATGTCCGGCTGGCCTTGGTGCAAGAGGGATCCCGCCTAGTGGAGGCCATCGCTCGACTGGGAGCAATCCTACCTGGTTAACGCCTGGATACAGCCTGCTCATCAATGTTGATCGGGTTGATGATATTGAGATCCCGAAAATGTAGGGCGACTAACTACTCCACAAATTGAGATACGGTCAACTGGCCATCCATCAGAAAAGCAATGTTGTGGTGTCGATGTCTTGGATGACGGGAAACCCTAAGGTATAAACTTTCATGTCAGGAGGCGATGACTGTGAAATTGCCCCCAATGCCTTAGGCATGCTAGCGGCAGCCTTGCTATTCCTCCCCGTTCCGTTTTGGGATTGGGGTCACTTGGAGACAATCAATGATGACCACTAACGATCAACACCCTGAACCAGCCACCCCCTCAGTATCTCCTCAGACCCGGTATATCGACTCAGAACGCTATCGCCAAATGCTGGTGCAAGATGGGGAACGGCGATTTCGGGAGTGGCACCAAGCCTTTTTGCGTTATCAGCAACAGTTTCAACAGGCTATGCGAGAGCATTAAGGGTTGAGACGCTACAACTTGAGTCAGATATTGGGATCCCTAACCACGAGGCTCTAAACTAGGGCTACTTTTTTGTGGGGGATGGGGATGATGGAGAGCGAGCCCAATCAGAGCAGTCAGCTAGAGATCAATCAGTCAGAGTCTCCACCCTCATCTTTGCCGCCAGAGGCTGAAGCCTTTGTGCAGACCTCCTTGGGATCCCAGGTCAAGTCG
Organism: Cyanophyceae cyanobacterium; assembly: GCA_050330615.1. GTDB lineage: Bacteria > Cyanobacteriota > Cyanobacteriia > Thermostichales > Thermostichaceae > JAAUUM01. The sequence goes on along the minus strand of JBHJNR010000159.1, from coordinate 6,501 downwards.
CTGGTGGGGGTCTATGGCACCCCCAAGATGGGGATCCTACTGTTGCTGGGATTCTCGTCGGGGTTGCCGCTGCTGCTGATCAACTCCACCCTCAATGCGTGGCTGACCCAGGCGGGCATTGCCACCGCTGAGATCGGGCTGTTTAACCTGCTCAACCTGCCCTATTCCTTCAAATATCTCTGGTCTCCCCTGCTGGATCGATTTGTCTTGCCCGCCCCAGGATCCCTGCGGGGTAGTCGGCGGCGGGGGTGGATGGCCTTGACCCAAGTGTTGCTGCTGTTGGCGTTAGGACTGCTGGGTTTTCAGGATCCCAACCAAACGTGGCTGGAGGGCTTGAGCCTGGGATCCCTGGTGGATGCTGTGGAGGGGATCCCGCTATTGGGGGGCTTTGTGGCCCTGATCTCTGAGCTGTTAACGTTAGGGGCGCGACCGATCTTCTTGATGGGCTTTGCGGTCGCCTTTTTGAGTGCAACGCAAGATATTGCGGTGGATGCCTACCGGACTGATGTGCTGGAAGAACGGGAGACGGGCGCTGGGGTGGCGATCTTTGTGTCGGGCTATCGGATTGCGCTGTTGGTCAGCAGCGGCGTGGCTTTGATCTTGGCAGATCGGTTGCCTTGGTCACAGGTCTACGGGCTGATGGCAGTGCTAATGGTGATCGGGGTGATCACCTCCTTCTTGGCACCGGAGCCCAAAGGCAGTATTTATCACCCCACCTCCTTACGGGCAGCGATCATCGAACCCTTTCAGTCCTTTTGGCAGCATCGGCTGGCGATTGTGATCTTGCTGTTTGTGGTCTGCTTCAAGTTGCCGGATAGTCTGGCCGGCCAGATGACCACCACCTTTCTGTTACAGACCGGATTTTCTAATACCGATCTGGGGGTTGTCCGCAGTTGGGTGGGGTTGGGGGCCACCTTGTCCGGAGCCTTTGTGGGGGGAATTGCCGTTAGCAAGATTGGCACCTACCGTTCCTTATTTGTGTTTGCCATCTTGCAGGCGGTGGGCAATTTGGGGCTGGGGGCACTGGCCATCGTGGGGCAAAATTATCCGCTCTTGGTCGGGGCAACTATCTTTGACAATATGGCCGGTGGCATGGGTACGTCGGCCTTTTTGGCTTTTTTGATGAGTCTCTGTGTTCGCCAGTTCAGCGCCACCCAATACGCTCTGTTGACCAGTGTGTTTGCCTTGGGGGGCACCTTGGCCGGAGCCGTATCAGGTTTTTTGGCGGAAGTGGGCTGGCCACTGTTTTATCTGCTGACGGCGTTTGCAGCCGCTCCCTCACTGGTGTTGCTGTGGGTGATTGGCCCGGTTACCCCTCTACCCACCGAGGGAGTGTTGGGGGAAGATCTGCCGATGGGCAGGGATCCCGAGTCTTAATCTGGGTCTCAATTTAGCAGTTGATTGGATCCCAGGGGTGGCTAAAATGACATTAGGTATCCTCAGCATCGTGACCCATTTCCCCAACCCCATGTCGGCCCCTCGCCCACTATCTGCTCTGTCCTCAACCCATACAGCCCAGTCCAAACCCCATTGGCTCTATCTGCCCGGCATGGATGGCACGGGCGATCTGTTTGATAAACAGCGCCCCGATCTAGAGGGATACTTCCAGATTCACTCGCTACGGCTCAACGACGCCTTGGCCCGGATGCCAGCTTCTGACCATCCCGAATCTTGGGATCTGCTGGTGGAGATTGCTGCCGAACAGTTACAGCCCGAGACAGTGGTGTGCGGTGAATCGTTTGGGGCTTGTTTGGGGATGCTGCTGGCTTTGCGCTATCCCGAGCGCTGTCGTGGCCTGGTGCTGGTCAATCCGGCCAGTTCGTTTCGGCGCGGGGCTTGGTGGATCAACGCTCGTCATCTGTTGCATTGGATCCCAGAAGGTATCTTTCAGGTTTCCTCTGAGCGGGGGCTAGGCTGGCTGGCGGAGCTCTCCCAGATGTCGGCGATGTCTCGAAATCAGCTGATGGCGGCGGTGCGGTCGGTTTCCACCAAAGTGGCGGCTCAGCGACTGGCGCTGCTGCATCAATTTGACCCGGATCCCTTGCCCTTGGAGACGCTGAACCTGCCCACTCTGTTTGTGGCAGGGGGGCATGATCGGCTGCTGCCCTCCATTGCCGAATCCCGCCGCCTAGCCACTCGGATCCCTCAGTCGGAAGTGGTGATCTCTCCCCAGAGTGGTCACGCCTGCCTGATGGAGCGGGATTTGAAGCTGGAAGATCTAATTCGTCAGCATTGTCCTGTTTTGTTACCAACGGCTGGGATCCCAGCCTGAGAGGGGACTTTGGGTTAACAGCCCATCACCCCTAATCTTGTCTTATTGATCAGGAGGATCCCGGAGCACGGTATCAGCCGGGTTAGGCCAAGCGGCAAGGCTATGATCAGGCTATGACGCAACTTGATCGCATCGCTATGACATCCCCAACGGCTGAACTCTCGACAACTCTTGATGACTTGACTCTGGAACAACTCAAGGCGGCCCTGATGGAGCAGGTGCAAGATCGCGATCAAGAGCCGATGTCTCGCAAGGTGAAACGGGTTAAGCAGGACTTGGATCCCTATTTTCAAGCACTCAGTCGCCAGAATCCCTATCCTGCCCCCGAGGAGCAGCAGCCTTTGGTCCCCGGCATCTGGTTTTCGGCCTGGTCCACCAATCCCTTTCAGGATATTTTTCCGGGCCGGATCTCTGCGCAGTCTTACCAGATCTTTAGTGAGCAGGGCTACTACGCCAATATCGCCCGCTATTCGCCGGGATCCCGTGTGCCGGTATTGAAATATCTAGCGGAGCGGTTTCTGGCCTATGACTTTATGATCATCCAAAGCTTTGAGATTCGAGACGGGCAATGGCTGATCGAAAATGTGGCCATCAAACAAGCCCTGCGGTGGCGACAACGCCCCTTGGATCCCCAGCGGGCGCAAGCTTGGTTCCAAAAAGCCTTGGATCCCTTACTGAAGGATCCTGACCCGGCTCCCTCAGCCGCTTCACCTACCCCCCAAGACAAACGCACCGCCAAACAGTTTGAACAAATCTCCAAAGCCCGTCCCCAGCTGGAGCATCTGTATATCGACCGTGATTTTCGGCTGGTCAAGACCCAACGGGATCCCAAACAGCGACCATCCTACACGGTGGCCATTCGGATCTAGAGCAGGCATTGAGTACCCTGAGGCAGGGATCTACCTGCTGTTGGGCAGTATAGGCAAGGGGCTTAAGCCCCTTGTTTAAGGTCGGGAGATTTGCTCCACCGAACACTAGAGCAGGCAACCCAACTCCGCTCAATCGGGTAGCTGGTAATCCCGCTGGGGCATTTCCATGAACACGGGAATCCGGTCGGATTCCGTCTGTTCCACCTCCGTGGGAACCTGCTGATCGAGCTGAATAGGCATGACCACAGGTTCGGCGATATAGCAGCTGGCCACCGGCAGGGCTTCCTCTAGATCGTCGAGGGGGCGAGGGATCACCGCGATGGCGTGCAACTCCCCAATCCGCTCCGCCTCATACATGCCCGCATCAATGGCAATCGCCACATTGGCCACTGTGCCCCGCACCACCGCCGTACACAACCCATTGCCGATCATTTCGTAGGCCACCAGCTCCACTTCAGCGGTTTTGATCATGATGTCGGCGGCTCCCACCATGGCCGGAAACCCCCGCGTCTCCAGCAAACCAACCGCCAGATGGCTGACTCGACTGTAGCCATTGCGCTGGGCCAACTCTGACAGTTTGTTGCTGATGGGTAAGACCGCTTCTAAATTGGCGGTGGGGCGGGCGATTACCAGGCTGGATACTGGCAACCCAAAGCCCTCAGCCATTTCTACCCCCGCATCGATGGCGATCCGCACATCGGCAATCCCCCCCCGCACCACCGCTGTACAGTAGCCCCCCTGAGTTTTTTCAAAGCCGATTAGGCTGACCCCTGAGGACTTGAGCATGGCATCTGCAATTTTGACAATAACGGGGAAACTCTGGGTTTCGATCAGACCGAGGGAGGTGTTTGCCATAGCGTTGTCGGGGTTGCCTCGTTTGGGGGGTGCCTAGTTGGGTGAGTGACCAGGGGTAGGGTGAAGGGAGAGAGGGTTGGAATGATAAGGGTTGAGATGATTGAAGCCGTCGTTGTCAGAATGTGCAAATGGTGGGCAAGTCAGGTCTTTGACTGGTCAGTGAATTGGCACCCTCTCTATCCCTTAGCTTGGCAGTTCCGTTAGCAGGCTGCATTCTAGAATCATCATTAGATCAGCCGTTTTCCCTGTTGTGCCTGAGTTCTAGAGCGGTTCTCGCTCTCGTCGTTCTCCCTGTCCCTTTCGTGAGTGTTTACTGCCTGTGAGTCTCCATTCTGATGCTCTTCATGTTAACTGCCTCCATGCCGATACACCCGTGGCGATTCTGTTGCATGGGGGCATTCGAGGCAGCAGCGGCAAAACAGGGCTGGCTCTGTTGCGGTATGCCAACTATCCGATTGTGGCGGTAATCGACCAAGAGTGTGCGGGACAATCTCTGGCAGAGTTAACCGGGATCCCGTTGTCTCATCCGGTGCCCATCGTGGCCTCAATGGCGGAAGCGTTGCACTATGACCCGGAAGTCTTGGTGATTGGCTTGGCTCCCTCGGGAGGATCCCTGCCGGAGATGTGGGTGGCGGAGGTAAGCCAGGCGGTCAAAGCGGGCTTGTCGGTGGCCAACGGTTTACACACCCCGCTCAACCCACTATTAGGACAGTATCTTCATCCCGGCCATTGGATCTGGGATATTCGCCAAGAACCTGCCAATCTGCCAGTGGGTCGTAGTCAGGCGGCCACCCTCAAGTGCGAGCGGATCCTGATGGTGGGCACCGATATGGGGGTGGGCAAGATGTCGTCGGGGCTGGAATTGCATCGGGCCAGTTTAAGACAAGATCTGCGCTCAGCTTTTTTGGCAACCGGACAGACTGGGATCCTGATTACGGGGCACGGGATCCCGTTGGATGCGATTCGGGTGGATTTTGCCAGTGGGGCGGTGGAGCAGGAGGTGCTGCGGCTGGGGGCACACGCCGATATCTTATTTATCGAAGGCCAGGGATCCCTGCTCAATCCGGCCTCAACCGCCACGTTGCCATTGATACGGGGTGCTCAGCCCACCCGAATGGTGTTGGCCCATCGAGCTGGGCAAACTCATATTCATCCCCCGTGTGATCATGTCCGGATCCCCCCCCTAGCGGAGGTGATTCAGCTTTATGAAACCGTGGCTCGGGCGGGGGGAGCCTTTCACCCTGCGCATGTGGTGGCCATCGCCCTCAACACCCATCATTTGCGTGAGCAGGAAGCCCTACAAGCCATCACCACGGTAGAAGACGAGACAGGGATCCCGTGTGGGGATGTGGTGCGTTTTGGCAGCAATCACCTGCTGCAACAGATCTTGGGGTCAAATCATTCCTCCGTCGAATAACTGAGTCTGCAAATACTCAGCAAGGGCGACTTATGAATCACCACCAAGATTGAAGGTGATAGATTGCACTTACAGTGTTACCTGATCTGGATCCTCAGGCATAATCTTGTACGCCTTGGGGGAGGTCTAAGTGCTTTTGAGTAGCTCAGACAAGGGGCTTAAGCTCCTTGTTAGGCGTTGATCAATTGATGCTGCCAACTAGACATCCATAGAGCTGACGAGATCTTATTAACAATGGCAATAAGCATCTAAAAAGACTGTAAGAAACCATACTTAACTCTGCCTAAAAATGATGAGAGAATGCCTGCTTATTTAAGTTTTATTCTGTATTGATCCAGCTTCTTCGCGAACTCAATATTTCACTCGGTAAATCAAACTTTCATCCATCAAGATAAATGAACTGACCTAGTCCTGGTCTGATCAACCCACTTTTGAGATCAGAACTAGTCAGAGATATTGCTTATATTGCAGATCAGTGAGTTGGTGAAAGACATAAAAATGATCTCTAAATTTGAAACTCTAGCCAAACTTTATTTAGAAAGTGAGCCGGCTCAGATCTCTGATAAAACCCTTGAGGAGCGGTGTGATTAGCTTTGGGACGAGTATGAACTACGCTTAGCCGCGTTGCTGTTGCGCCAGCTTCCCGCAGGGTGCTAAGCGTTTCTGACGTTTCAACGAGCCAAGTTGCCTGAGGGATCCGCAATGGTTACGCACCTTGGTCGTCTCCGGTAGAGCTTGTCCCTCACTGTCTAGGACGCTGGTTCCCAACGCCGAACCCAACATCACTTGTGCCGCTGCTACATCCCTATCACAGGAGTAGCTGCACTGCTGGCAGAGGTGGGTTCTCTCTGACAGCGATTTCTTCTCTTGATGTCCGCACCGGGGACAGGTCTGGGAATGCTTGACCTTCTGCGTTGGTACTTCCACCAACACTCCCCCAGCTTCAGCCAGTTTGGTGGCAATCGCAGAGCGAAGCATCCCCCAACCCACATCCAAGATGGAGCGGTTGAGTCCTGCTTTCTGTTTTTTGCGCTTACTACTCTCTAAGCTCGTAGCACCAACAAAACTCCTAACAAGATTAACCCCAC
>JBHJNR010000158.1:0-5254 GCA_050330615.1 Cyanophyceae cyanobacterium | reverse complement strand
CCTTCTGCTAGCTCAGGGGGCGAGAGAAAATCAGACACCACCACCTCCCAGGTCTTGAGCGCCTGCTCCCCCAGATCCAGCAAACGGGCCAGGGTTTCGCGATAGTCGGCACCTTGAAGCAGATCGGCACGAGGCAGCACAAGCGGATCCTGAGGCAAAAGGACGAAAGACAAAAGGACAAAAAAGAGTGCCAGGGTCAATCACCCCGGATTTTGACTATAGCAACCCATTTAGCCGTCATCAGTCTTAGCTGCGAACGGCCGCGATGATCTCAGCCAATATCTCGCCTGCCCCTTGACTCTTGAGCTTGTCGGCCAGTTGGATCCCAAGGGCTTCAGCTTCAGGGGTGGATCCTGTCACCTGATCGCGAATTAGCAGGGATCCATCCAGTTTGGCCACCATGCCCTCGAGGGTGAGTTGGTCGCCCGTCACGGTGGTATTGACCCCGATGGGCACTTGACAGCCCCCCTCTAGTTCCCGCAAACAAGACCGTTCGGCCAAACAACGGTATTGCGTATCCAGATGAATCAGGGGTTGCAGCAGAGCCAATGTCTCGTCATCATCCGCCCGGCACTCAATGCCCAGAGCGCCTTGGCCAACGGCATACAGAGAAATGCTGGGATCGATAGCTTGATGGATCCGCTCTTTCATGCCCAGTCGCTCTAGCCCTGCCACTGCCAAGATCAAGGCATCATAATCGCCGTTATCCAGTTTGGCCAAGCGAGTATTGAGATTGCCCCGCACATCTTTGAAGGCCAGATGGGGAAAGGCGTAACGCAACTGAGCCAGCCGCCGCAAAGAGGACGTTCCCACCACGGTACCTTCCGGCAGCGTGTCCAGTTGGTAAGACCGACAGGACTCGTGTACCACGAGGGCATCGGCAGGATTTTCCCGCTCCGTGATCGCCCCCAACAGCAGTCCCTCTGGCAGATGGGTAGGCATATCTTTGAGGCTGTGAACCGCTAGGTCGCTGGTCTTTTGCAGCAGACCTACCTCCAGTTCTTTGGTAAACAGCCCCTTGTCACCGATTTTGGAGAGGGCCACATCCAGGATGTTGTCTCCTTGGGTGGACATGGTGTGAATCTCAAAGGCTCGGTCGGGATGGTGAGCGCGCAACTGGCTTTCAACCCAGTGGGTCTGCACCAAGGCGAGGGCGCTCTTACGGGATCCAATGTGAATGGTACGAGTGGTCATGATCATGTGCTCATAGCTTGTCTAGGCTACCAGACTGTGAGGAGTGAACCACACAAGTTGGCCGCAGCGCAATAGTGCTTTACATCAGACATCTCGCAGTTCTCCCTTTTGGGGATCCCGTGGATATACTTGCGGGGATACAAGACGGATGGGGCTGGAAGTGTTGATCCGGCAAATAGTGATGATGGTGATGGTGGGAGCCAGTGGGATCCTGACGGGCTGTGGCTCAGAGAATTCTGTGCAGCACTTGTTGTCGATGAATGACTGTCAGGGCTGCAATCTGGATCAGGCGCTGTTGGGGCAAGCCCAGTTATTGGGAGCCAACCTGGAGGGATCCTCGTTGTGGCAGGCGGATCTGGTGGGGGCAGATTTGCGGGGGGCGAATTTGGCAGGAGCTAACCTGGCAGGGGCCAATTTATCCGGGGCCAATCTATCCGGGGCCAATTTGCAAGGGACTGACTTAAGTGGGGCAATTTTGACCCAGGCCAAGCTGGTGGAGACCAATCTCAGCGAAGCCCGCCTCTGGGGATCCCATCTTCAGGGGGCCGATCTGCGGGGCAGTGTGTTGTGGAAGGCCAGCTTACAGATGTCGAATCTGCATGAAGCGGATCTGAGCTTGGCGGATCTCCGGGAGGCCGATGTCCAAAGTGTGGATCTGAGTCGGGCTAATCTCTGGTTCGCTCAGCTCACGGGCAGTTTCTACAATGAAGCCACACTTTTACCGACTGGTCAGGATCCCGTTTTGGCTGGGATGCGTCGTCTCTAGTGATACCTCTGTTACTAATGCAATGCACAAAAAAGCAGGCTGATCGCCTGCTGAGCAAGAATGGGGCTGATCCCCAATTCCTTGTTTGAGTTTTTTCAGCAGGGCGCGGTTGCGCTTGTCCAACTGCTTTTTGCGGGCAGTGCCACCTCGGCCCCGATCATTACGACCCTGGTGGCGAGGGGATTCATGAGATTTTAGACGCATCGGATCCCTCTAGAGTGAGATTGATTACTATTTTGGCATAGGGTGCAAGACTGTTCCAGGGCTTTTCCCTGCCCCGCCCTTCCTGTCGGCACCCGCTGAACTGGGAGACCTGAGCCAAACAGCATCTACAACAGATTGGAGATTTCTATGCAGAGGGCAGGCAGCCCAAAGAAGACACCCACCACATAGATGAGGGCGATCACCTTGCGCCGACTGGCGGCGGTTGCCAACCCTTCTGCCAGCAGCATAGGCAAGGGTCGCAGCACTGGGACCCCAAAGATAATCAGCACTGCCCACACATTAAAGAACAGATGCACTAGGGCGATCTGGAGCGGTGCAGACCCCCCTACCGCAGCGGCGGCAATCAGGGCCGTGAAACAGGTGCCGATATTGGCCCCCAACGTAAAGGGATAGATGGCCCGCAGCTCCAATAGACCGGATCCCGCCAGGGGAACCATCAGGCTGGTGGTGGTGGATGACGATTGCACCAAGACCGTCATCACCGCCCCCGCCAGAAGACCTTTCAGGGATCCCTGGCCCAAGGCTTGGTGAAATAGACGGGAAACTCGCCCCACTAGAACCGATTGCAGTAGACGGCTGACCCCCAAAATCGAGCCCAGGATCAGTCCCACCCCCAGCCCCACCTGAATCAACCCCGACCAGGGATCCCCCCATCCAGCGGTGGCCCGACCGATCAAATCTGTGGCTGGAGCCACCAGAGAGGATAACCCGGTCAGCCTGCTCAGGGATCCCACCCCCACCCAATGGTGCACGGCCCAATGGCTGGCTAGTTCCAACGGGTGCCACCACAGTTCTATCGGGAAGAACAGCCCCACCGCTAGGAGGTTGAACATGTCTTGAACCGTGCCAGCCGCAAAAGCCCGCTGAAAATTGGCCCGATCCCCCACATAACCCAGACTGAGGAGGGTATTGGTCAAAGAGGTGCCCAGATTGGCCCCCATGATCATCGGGATCCCACTGCTGATTGGCATCCCCCCCGCCACCAATCCCACCACAATCGACGTGGTGGTGGCGGATGACTGGATCAAGGCGGTGCTCAATAACCCCACCATCAACCCCAAGAAGGGATTGGTCGCAAACCCAAATAAGTCAGCGGCTTGTTCTCCCACCGCCTGTCGCATGCCCGCTCCAATTAACCCCACCGCCACCACGAGGCCATAGACCAGCAGAGCTAGCCCCAGGGTTTTAGCCAGAGCCGATCCTAGGGCCAAAGCAGTTTTGGGTTCAGATGTTTCCATTGGGATCCCTGAACTGTCTAAGGTTGCATCTTCTGAGGGGATCTCCTCTGGGGTTAAGTCTTCTGGGTTCAACATGGGAGAGGGCCGAGATGCCATACGGCGATATCGCCATTGAAGTTGCCGCTGATCAAGTGCTGACCATCGGGGCTAAAGGTAACGGCACAGGGGCGGGCAAGGCTATCTCGCAGGGATCCCAACCGCTGGCCGGTGGCTAGATTTTTGAGACTGATCATGTAGTCGTCAGCAGCAGAAGCCAACAGGCGACCATCCGGGCTAAAGGTGATGGCTCGGATCCAATTGTCATGGTCAGGGCTGATCTCTAGCAGGATGCCGCGCTGCCAATCCCAACGCTTGAGGGCATAGTCATCGCCGCCCGCCACCAAGGTGGTGCCATCCGGGCTAAAACTGAGGCTATGAATAATCGCCCCAGCCCGGATCCGCTGTAGCCGCTCCCCCGTGATCAGATCCCAAATCATCACCGCACTATCATCTCCGCCACTGGCCAAGAAAAGACCGCCCGGACTGAGCGCCAGGGCATGAACCTCCCCCTCATGGCCTTTGAGGGCTCGAAACGGTTCTCCCCGTTCCAGATCCACCATCAACAAGGTGGGATGTCCCCCCGCCAAGACCAACCGCTGTCGGTCGGAACACAGCGCCACACGATGAATGGATCCCACATTCAGGTCGATGGTTTTGCGGTGACACCCCGTCTCAGGATCCCAGAGCATCATCCAGCCGTCCCGCCCACCACTCACCAGCAGTCCGGGCACATAAGCCAGCGTATTGATCCCCTCTTGATGGCCCTGTAGGGTGTGCAGACATTGGTGGGTGTGGAGATCCCAGATTTTTATCAACCCATCCAAGCTGGCGCTGTAGAGCCGGGATCCTGTGGCATTGACCCCCAGCCCCGTGATCCGGCCCCGATGTCCAGACAGAGAAGTCACCTGTAGCCCAGAGTGTGATCCTGCCAAAGGGATCCCGGTCATCAGCTCCCGAACCCTCGCTTGCCTTTCTTAGGAGATTTCTTGGGTCGCGCTCTTTCTTTAGGTTTGGAGCCAGACCGCCCCCGCCAACCGGGATCTGTGTTGCGAGCACCGCCGCCGCCCATGCCCGGAAAGCCACCACCCATGCCGGGGAAACCGCCCCCCATACCGGGTAAGCCTCCGCCTGCCCCCATCATTTTCATCATGTCCCGCATCCGCTGGAAATCGCTGACCAGCTTGCTGACATCGTCTAGTTTGTGGCCCGATCCAGCCGCCACCCGCCGCTTGCGACTAACACTGCGGGCCAATAGATCGGGATCCCGACGTTCTTGGCGGGTCATGGAGTTGATCATCGCTTCCGAAAAAGCCAGCTGATCTTGGCCCTTTTGCAGCTGATCGTCGCTGAGCTTGCCCATCCCCGGCAGCATTTTCATCAAGCCCCCCAGGGATCCCAGTCGCTTGATCATCCGCATCTGCTTGAGAAAATCGTTGAAGTCGAATTGGGCGGTCATCATCTTTTCCGCCATCGACGCCGCATCCGAGATGTCGATCTCCTCCTGCGCCTTCTCCACCAGGCTGAGCACATCCCCCATGCCCAAGATCCGGGAGGCCATCCGGTCGGGATAGAAGGGATCCAAGGCTTCCACCTTTTCCCCTACACCCATAAATTTGATCGGTTGCCCCGAGATTTGCCGAATAGAAAGGGCCGCTCCCCCTCGGGTATCCCCATCCAACTTGGTCAGTACGGCTCCGGTGATGCCCAGGCGGTCATGAAAAGATTGGGTCAGGTTGGCGGCTTCCTGCCCGATCATGGCGTCCACCACCAATAGGATCTCGTGGGGGTTGAC
>JBHJNR010000157.1:0-2051 GCA_050330615.1 Cyanophyceae cyanobacterium | reverse complement strand
GGAAAGGGCTCAGCGGTGAGGCTGCCCCAGCCAATCAGGGTGGAGAGGGTGCCAGCGCTGGCCCGATTGACGGTGCTCGGCCCCAAGATGCTGGCGGTGGTTACCAAAGTATTGGGTCGGCGGGAGAGCCGAATCAGGGCAATGTCATTGCCCTCCAGTAGATCTCCCGAGAAGCTGGGATTAACGATCAGCTCCCCTAGCGGGATTTGCTCTCCTCCAGAAGTGAGATCGTTGGTGCCGACCAAGATCCGTACCTGCTCGGGGGGAATGTCAATCTGGCGGGTGGAGGCATCAAAAAAGCAATGGGCTGCTGCCAATACCCAATCGGGGGCGATCAGGGTGCCCCCACAAAACAGCACCAACCGACCCGCATTGTTGGGGCGCAAGATCCCGACCGCCCAGGGGAATTGACCGGCAGGAGCAGCGGATCCCCCCACAATGGCGGAGATCGGATCCTGCTCGGGAGCCACCGCAATCTCAACCCCTGAATTCAGGTCGCCAGCCGTCCGGGCCACCACCGCCTGACCGGGAAATGTGGCGATTTCGTCGGGACGGGGCAGGGCTCGCACTGTATAGGTGCCAGGCGTGAGATTTTCAAAGCGATAGACCCCATTCGCATCAGTGATCACGGTGGGTTCGGCCGCATCCGGTCGGCCGTTGCCATTGAGATCCAGCAACACAGGCACCCCACCAGCTCGTACATCTCCTGTGGTAAAAGCTCCATTGCCGCTGCGATCTAAAAAGACCACCCCTTGAATGGAGTTGGCTGTGGGATTGGGTTCAGAAGGAGTGGGGCTGGGCGGGGCTGGAGTCGGCTGCACCACAATGGGGGTGGATCTGCTGCCCCCACCGCCACATCCCGCTAACAGACTCAACCCCAAAAGGGATCCGCTCAAGAGGCCGGGGATCCGGAGAAGAGTTTTGTGCAGGGCATTGTCGGTGCGAGCTGAGGCATCGGTCATGGGGTGTCCTGTGGATATCCAGCGAATGGATTGTCCCACACCTTGCCCAGGGATCCCCATAGGATCCGGCGCAATTTGAGGGGCATGATCCAGTCTGTCTGGTGTGCTGCTTCGATCAAGAGGGATGCGGGGACTAGAACCTCGATCTGCCATCAGACGGATTGTGCCCTTATTGGGATGAGCTGGCCTGCAAGTTAGACCCCTTTTAGATCAAGAATAGTGACGGAGAAAGGATCCATTGATAGGAAAAATGGCTTATCATCATCCGTGAATTTAACGAGGTAGTAACGATGGCTAAGATCCTGGATGAGTTCAAAGACTTCATTGTGCGGGGCAATGTGGTGGACTTGGCGGTGGGCATCATCATTGGGGTTGCCTTCAATGGCATCGTCAACTCACTGGTCAACGATGTGATCATGCCTCCCGTCGGCGCAATCTTGGGGGGGGTAGATTTCAGCAATATCTATATCAATCTGTCGGGGCAACCGTTTGACTCCTTGGCTGCTGCCCAAGAAGCAGGAGCCGCCACCATCAACATCGGCATATTTATCAATGCCGTCATCAACTTTTTGATCGTCGCCGCAGCGGTGTTTTTTCTGGTGCGCGCCCTCAATAAATTCATTTACAAGCCCCAGCCTGCTGCCCCTGAGCTGCCCAAGCCGGATCCCCAACAACAGTTGGTGGAGCAGCTGACCCGCTTGGTGAATGTGCTGGAGGCTCAACAGCGCCATTCGTAATCGGGACTCATCTGTTTTCTCCGAGAGACCCCAATCAAGAACGGCCTTTGGCCTACAGCCAATAGGCGGATTGGGGAGGATGTCAACGTAATGGAAGCTAGTCAGGTGCCATTGCAGATCTGGGGTGGGTGCGGCTGTGGCGAGGGATACCATAGACAAAGGTTCGTTCTCTTTTAGTCATGGCACAGTCCTTTTCTCCCGATCTTACGAAGCAGTTTGGCTCCTGGCAGCACGGGTACGCTCACACCAATGGGATCCAGTTGCACTACGTCACCCAGGGCACAGGCGATTTGGTGCTGATGCTGCACGGCTTTCCTGAGTTTTGGTACTCCTGGCGACATCAGATCTCCCC
>JBHJNR010000156.1:0-3064 GCA_050330615.1 Cyanophyceae cyanobacterium | reverse complement strand
GATCAAGGCGACCGTGCAGCTGTGGACAGGGATCCCGATCTCCGTAGGGATTGGCAGTACCAAAACACTGGCTAAGATTGCCAACAAAAAGGCCAAGGGATCCGCATCGGGGATCCTGGACTTGGCTCATCATCCCGACTTGGATGAAGTTCTAGCGGGCATTGAGGTGGGGGATATCTGGGGGATTGGTCGCAAGTGGGCCAAGCGATTGCGGCAGCTGGGCATATTCCGAGCCTTGGATCTCAAACAAGCACGGCCAGAGTTGATTCGCCAGAAGCTGAATGTGGTGGGGGAGCGGATTGTATTGGAACTGCGCGGGATCCCGTGTTTGCCCCTGGAGGAGAAGGCTCCCCCCAAGCAGAGCATCATGGTGTCTCGCTCGTTTGGATGCCCAGTGGAGAGTTTAGAGGATCTGACCCAGGCGGTAGCAACCTATCTGTGTCGGGCGGCAGAGAAACTGCGGCGAGAGGGCCAAGTGGCTCATGCTCTGACGGTGATGATGATGCGGGGCCGCTATGGGGAGTTGGATCCCACTGTGTCAGCGACCATGAATCTGCTGGAGGCCACGGATGACACCAGAGAGCTGCTGCACTGGGGGATCCAGTTGGTGGAGGGACTGTTTGAGGAGGGGATCCCTTATCGAAAGGCGGGGGTGATGCTCAGTCGCTTTGAGCAGGCCCAGTCAGTGCAGGGGAGTTTGTTTGAGTGGCAGAAGGCGGAAGAGTCCCGGCAGTTGATGCAGCTGGTGGATGGCATCAATCGAGAATGGGGATCTGAGACACTACGCTTTGCTGTCACAGGGTTGGAGCGGGCGTGGCAGATGCAGGCAGCGATGAGATCTCCCCGATTTACGACTCAGTGGCAGGAGATCCCAGTGTTGACTGGGGGCTAGTTTAGAAACACAAATCTGGAAACAGGTCAGCCAACTCATAGTTGATGTCTTCTTAACAGTTGATGATAGGTTGCAACGGCAAGTGGGATGGGCGGAGTCTGTATCTGTCACAGTGGATAACCCAGTGTTGTCGTGGCTGATGGGGCACCCAGGGGGGGAAATATAACGATGAACACAACTGAATTACGGCAGCGTGGACTAGATGCGTTGGTTAAGGAACTAGGGTATGTGGGGATGGTGCAAGTCCTCCAACAGGTTGAGACGGGACGAGGGGGCTTTACGAAGGAGCGTCAACAGTGGCTGTCAGACATAACCCTTGAGGACATTACCCAGTTTCTCCAATCGCATCAGGAAAAGGGCGACATCTGAGGAGCCTGAAACCATGACCACCAGAACTCGCTTCAACCTGAGCCATCTCCAGCGACACTTGCGGGAGTATAGTCCTCAATTAGAACGGGCATTGAGGGCTATTCAGACTTTGGAAGAGATGGATCCTGTTCGTGTAGCGTGGCGACAGCCGTAGTCAGAGGCTTTCAATGATGCACTGGCTGCGCTGCATGTTTATGGCACGATTTTAGAGCCGTATTCCGTTCGCCTCAGCGGGACGGAGTCCTTGGGCATAGTGGCAGCCATTGATGCGTACACCGAAGATAGTGAAGAATGAAACAACGGGTTTTGTTAGACCTCCCACAGGGAGCCGGGGCGAGTCTGGCCTTTACCCTTCATGAGACGTTCTATCCCCGCTATGACTGGCTGAAAAAAGGATTTGAGGCGGGCAAAGAAGGATCCCCAGATTTTTCTGTGGGAGGATGCCCCGGCGCGGCTTGGGCTATGGTGCGCTCTATCTCTACTTGATATTCTCAATCGTCGGCACTTTGAGCCGAGTGAACCCATCTCATTCCAAGAGCTGATCATTGAGATGTTGGCAAATGTTTACTATCCCCTGCAGTTGAGGATGACATTGGTGAAGGTAGCGGTGGTTTCTCTTCAAAGTAGTCGCTGTCGAGTAAGGGGCAGAAGGTAACCCCGATTTCGTGGTTAATCAGCAGTCAGGGTACACCTGGTGGTGCAGGAGCTAAATGAGGGGAGACGTTAGGTATTGGTTTTTGAAGGGCTAGTGTGACCCTAGCTGCATTAGGGTGTGGGGTCGGGTGACAACCTATTCCTTGTGACTTTGGATGGCTGCTAGGTCACCTTTTGGTTGCCACTTCTGTATCTCTGCAACTGTTCCTCAGCCCAATGGGCGTGCTGCTCGGCTAGTCCGGCTGGAGTCAGGATTTGAACATTGCCCATGAAACGGTTCAACCAGCGCATGAATTCCCCATGAGAACGAGGGGGAAGTTTGACCTGATAGTCTAAATAGTGACTATGTCCAGATGAGGTCAAGATCTTTTGGCTGGGATGACGGTAGCCACCCTCATTGATGAAAGCGATAGTGCTGCCGTAAAAACGGACAGTGATCTCAGTGAGGGAAAGTTGGCTGCGTAGCTCCTGGCGTTGTTCTTCAGGTTCACCCAGGAAAAGGCCCCATCCGTTCTCCAGAAGCTCATGGACTTGTTGAAGCCGTTGAAGTTGTTGAGAGCGGCTGCGGAGGGGGTGAGAGAGAACCTGGCAATGATCATCGAAGCGATCCAGTCGACCAATCACCAAATGCTGGGTATCACATTGCTCGTACGCTATGTACCAAGAGATGTCGTAGTGGATCAATTGCAAAGGCCAAATAGATTTGGATCCTTTTTGGCCTTGCTGGTAAGGATCTGAGGTGCGACGGATCTGGAGTGCTTCTCCTTTGAGAATGGCTGTCTCTAGGGTATCAAGAGCGCTGTAGAGTGTTCGGGTAGCAGATCCTTTGCGGCTGACTTGGGTGGGATCCGTAGGGGTAATGGAGCGGTTGATCTGAGCTCTTACGGGGTAAAAGCTCTTGGAACTCTGGCCTTTGCCCCAGCGACGCTGGGAAATAGAGTTGAAAATCTCTAGGGCCTGAGAATCCCGTTGGTAGGTGGCCTGGGAGTGGAGGGCGCTGAGGGCAGTGTTGAATTCAACTTCAGTCATGGCGCTGGGGCCAAGATAGTAGCCCCAACGATACATCTGCTCGCTGAGGATGCCGTAGTGTCTGAGGGTTTGTAGATCTTTGTGCAAAGTATGGGGGGAGCAGGGGGGAAGCACAATCTC
>JBHJNR010000155.1:0-10216 GCA_050330615.1 Cyanophyceae cyanobacterium | reverse complement strand
GCTGGCTATGTTCTTGTCTGAGCACTATGGAATTGAAACCGTCAACCCTATTTTGAGGGATGTGGATTGGGGCACCCTAATCTTCTTTATGTCTGTGTTTGTCCTGGTGGGAGGATTAGAAAAAACGGGGGTTATTGCCAATCTTGCTGGGATCCTAGGGGTGGTAGTCGGCACCAATATTGTGGCGGGATCCCTGGCCTTGGTTTTTGTGGTGGGTCTGTTGTCCAGTGTTGTGCCTAATATCCCCTTAGTGGTAGGGATGATTCCACTGCTCGAAACGTATTTAGCAAATGTTGATCTGGTACCAGCCAGCGTGTTTTTGGAAGGGTCAACCCAGGCAATTCCTGACGTTGTCTTACCCCTGTTTTATGCCATGATGTTTGGGGCAACACTGGGGGGCAATGGAACACTAGTGGGAGCTTCGGCTAATGTTGTGGCCGCTGGTATCGCAGAGCAGCATGGACAAAAGATCACGTTTATGCGATTTCTCAAATACGGGATCCCTGTGATGATCTGTCAATTATTGGCCTCATCGGTCTACATTCTCAGTCAAGTCAAACGATAGGCCAAACATCCTCAATCAGCTCTATGGGTGGTTACTATTCACTCAGGACTGCCATCACCTCATCGTCAATTTCAAAGTTGGCGAAGACCGTCTGCACATCATCCAGATTATCCAGCCGATCCATTAAGTTCAGCACCAACTTGGCGGTATCCGGCTCCTCCACACTGACGGTGGTACTTGGGATCCACCGAATGGCAGCATCCCCCACCGCGTAGCCCGCCAACTTGAGGCCAGCAGCTACCTTTTCTAGGACGGTGTAATCGCAGACCACCTCAACCTCGTCCCCATCGGTGGCAACATCATCGCCCCCAGCCTCCGCCACCGCCATCAGCAGATCTTCCTCATCCGGGGCTGACTCCGCCAGTCGCACCACCCCCCGTTGGTCAAACATCCAGCTGACGCAGCCCGTCTCCCCCAAACTGCCCCCCGTTTTGCTAAAAGCCTCCCGTAATTCAGCCGCTGTTCGGTTGCGATTGTCGGTCATGGCTTCGATTAAGACCGCCACCCCGCCAGGGCCATACCCCTCATAACGGATCTCCTCCAGCGCATTATCATCGGATAAAGTGCCGGCTCCCTTGGCGATGGCCCGATCGATATTGTCATTGGGCATCCCCCCAGCTTTGGCATTGTCGATGGCTGTGCGTAGCTGAAAATTACCATCGGGATCCGGCAGACCATTACGAGCAGCGACAATGATGGCCCGTGACAGTTTGGTGAAGGCATCCCCTCGCTTGGCATCCACCCGTGCCTTTTGCCGTTTGATATTGGCCCACTTACTATGTCCTGCCATAAATCAATCGAGAGTAGAAAGCATTAACAACAGCAGAAAGGAGCTATCAACTGGGCATCACCCAGACCCAAGCAGCCCTGTTTGCCTCGCTATTTTAATCTACCCCCCAAGATCCTGAGATCAAGAATCCCGAGGCAAGAATCCTGAAATCAAGGATCCCTAGCTCACCAATGGCTCAGATCGGGCCACAAACCCTGCCGCCATCAGAGCTGTGGCCGCCACCGCCGCATCCTTAACCCGAAACTGGGATCCCAATCTAACGATACGGAGCAGAGATCCCTGTTGCACCGAGGCCAACACCGGCACCCGCGCCCCAAACTCGTCCTCCCCCTTGTGCTCCCGGAGGATCCCTTGCATCTGATAGCAGGTTTGGATATCTCCAGCCTGCTGGAGACTGAGTTCCAGCTGTAGCACCGTCACCGCTTCGATGGGCTGAATATCCTGGACGATCAGCTGGGTTTGGTCATCTCGGTGATCCACCTTGGCCCAGATCAGCAGCCGTTGATCCACCTCTAACTGGGATCCAATCCGCTCATGGGTCTTGGGAAACACCACCGCCTCGCAACTGCCGCTCAGATCTTCCAGTTGCAAAATGGCCATCCGATCTCCCTTCTTGGTCACGACATTTTTGATGCCATTGACCAAGGCAATGATGCTGAGATGGGTATCGGCAGAACATTCAGAGATATGGCTGAGGGGAACCGAGGCCAACAGGCGTGACCGAGATTGCACCCGTTTGAGGGGATGATCGGACACATAAAAGCCCAACAGCTCTTTTTCAAGCTTCAGTTTCTCTTGGGGGGAGAAGTCCTCTGTTTTGGGGGCATGGGGAGCATCCACAAAGGACGATCCGCCGTCCTCGCCACTGGATCCCAGCAGATCAAACAAGCTGGACTGACCAATGGCCTTGGATTTGGCTCGATCAGAGGCCCACGAGAGCATGGGATCCAGGTCATCGATCAGCTGCTTACGGTTGGGCTGGATCGAATCAAAAGCCCCCGCATAGATCAGCGCTTCAATCCCCCGCCGATTGACCGTATGCAGATCCACCCGTTCACAAAAATCCGCCAACGATTGAAAGGATCCCCCTTGGTTGCGGACTTCAATCACAGCGTTAATGGCAGCATCGCCAATATTCTTCACCGCCCCTAAGCCAAACACAATCTGCTTTTCCAGCGGGGTAAAGTCGTTGCCAGAACGGTTGACATCCGGGGGCAACACCTCAATGCCAATCGATAGACAATAGCTGATGTAGCGTTGCAGTTTCTCATGGTCTCCCCCGGTGGAAGAGAGCAACGCCGCCATATATTCAGACGGAAAATTAGCCTTCAGATAGGCCGTCTGAAAGGTGACAAACCCGTAGGCCGTGGAGTGGGATTTGTTAAAGCAGTTGGAGGCGATGGTGCCATCCGCCAACAAGAAATTGTGATCCTGCTCTACCCCAATATCAAAGACAGGCTCCGAATCCACCACCCGCCGACTGAGAATCTTGACCATTGCTTGTGTCCATCGCTGGGAAATAGCCCTGCTGACGGGCATGGGCCTCTATTCTGAATCTGCCTGAGGGTGTGTTGTCAAGAGGAGAGTGCTCCTGGGGAGAGATCTATTGAGGGCAGCTTAGATCAGGGGCTTAAGCCCTTGGTTCGCAGTTGGTAGCTCTACGCCACCGAGTCCTAGCTAACCATTCTCTCCAAAGTGGGGATCCTGGGCAGGAAACCAACGATGACGATGAGTTCCCAGAAAGCCCCCACGACCGCCAACGCCGCCGGGAAGAGATGTTTCAAGAGTATCCCAGCATGAGAGGCGATTCTGAGGCGGACTACTGGATGGACATGGCCGATGACCTGGGCTGTGATCCCGAAACCCTGAGAGCCAACCTAGACTGATAGACCAACTTCAACTTTGGTTGATGACTTGAGAGGGATGGGCCAATGGTAGAGTTTGGCCAGATTGGGATCCTGTTGTTCCGGTGCCAAAAGAGGGCTAATGTGACCTTCATCACCTGTCGGAGAGGCCAATCATGAGACGGTGATCAAAGCCAATCTTGTTGTTCCCAGAAGAATTGACTATGATGTATCCTACTGCCTATCCCACCCACTCAAGGGTCCTCCTCCCTCGCCTGACCTCTCTACTAGCCGTCACCCTGGTAGGGGGCATTGGGATCCCGTCTGTATTGCTTGGGGCTCAACCCGCTCTTGCTCAACAAAATACTTCCACGCTCTGCCAACAATTCCCGCAGGATATTCGCTGCACTCTTTCGCAGCCCAGCGGCTCGACATCGCCTGCCCAGCCCACCTCACGACCTCGGATTGCGGTGTTGGAGTTTGACTTTAGTAGTCTTAGCTCCCCCTTCAGCGTCCCCAATGCCTCTCGTGGGGTCAGCGATGTGCTGGTGGATCGGTTGGTCAATAACGGAGCCTTCTCGGTGATTGAGCGCTCTCAGCTAGATGCTGTGTTGCAGGAGCAGAATCTAGGTACATCAGGCCGAGTGGATGCCAATACCGCGGCCCAATTGGGTCGGATCTTGGGGGTGGATGCGGTGATCGTGGGGAGTGTGACCCAGTTTGATGTGTCGGTGCGTCGGTCTGGCGGTGGGGCTCCGGTGGTCACCCCCTTTGGTCGACTGCCGATCGCAGTGGGAGCCGAAAGCCGTGATGCCGATGCCAACGTTCAGATCAATGTGCGGATGGTCAGCACCAGCACCGCCGAGATTTTGGCCACCGCTGAGGGCCGGGGCAATGTCAGCCAATCGGATAGCACCGTGACCGTAGCGGGATTTGGCGGCGGATCTGCCACCAGTAACGAAGAGAAACTGTTGGTCTTGGCCACTCAGCAGGCGGTGGATCAGGTGGCGGGCCAATTGGCGGGCTCCTCCAGTCGCTTGGCAGCTCAGCCCCAATCGTTACCGACGGTGGATGCCGTGGTAGCGGATGTATTTGGCAATCAGGTGATCTTTAACCGAGGCAGTCAAGACGGTTATCGGGAAGGCCTGATCCTCTCGGTGGAACGGGTGGTGCGGGAGGTGACGGATCCCGAAACCGGAGCGGTACTGCGCAAGGTGACGGAACCGGCTGGACAGGTACAGCTCACTGATGTGGATGCCAATTCCAGTGCTGGCGTCATCCTCTCGGGTAGCACTTTTAATGTCGGGGATGTGGGCAAGCCGATTCAGTAAATAGAGTCTTGATCTAGGTCAGGCTTTTGCCTCAACCCTCCGGGATCCCGGCACTGAGGCGATAGCCCTTGCGATAGACCGTCTGAATCAGAGGGGGCTGATCGGGGGATCCCTCAATTTTGCGGCGCAAGAGGCGGATTTGAGCTGCCAAGACATTGCTGCTGGGCCGATCTTCTTGGGGCCAGAGGGTGTCGTAGATCTGCTGATGGGTGAGCAATTGACCGGGATGCTCCATCAACAGGGCCAAGAGCTGGGTCTCTTTGTCTGAGAGCTGAATGGCCCGCTGTTGACAAAAGACCACCTGGGATCCCACCTCTAGCACTAAATCCCCCACCTGGATCCGCTCCGGTTCCTCGGGGCTAGCGATCTGCCGCCGCAACAGGGCGCGAACACGGGCCAATAGTTCCCGCAGCTCAAACGGTTTGACCAGATAGTCATCGGCTCCGGCATCCAGCCCATTCACCCGGTCATCCAGAGTGTCTTTGGCGGTTAGAAAAAGAACAGGCCGGGGATCCTTGTCTTGGTGCAGCCGGTGGCAGAGTTGCAGTCCCGTGTAGTGGGGCAGCATCCAGTCTAGGATCAACAGATCGAAGTGTTGGCCAGAGGGTTCACCACTGGGTTGATGAGTGGGGGCAGGAGATGAGACGGGATCCCGAGACAGAGTCTGCATCGACAACCCCAAAAGCTCAGCGGCAGCAAGGCCATCACCAGCCAGGGTGACCTCATAGCCTTCCTGCTGCAAGGCACGGCGGAGAGAATGGGCCAAATCGACCTCATCCTCTACTAATAAGATGCGGTAGGGATCCATGGGTTTGAACGAAGAGTGCGGGCCGCTAGTAGCTAAATCCAGCAAATAGCACCAGCAAGGCTCCCAGCACCGCCACTACGGTCAACACCTTGCCCGCATTAGGACTGCCTTTCCAGGAATAGATTACATCCTTGTGTTCGAGCGTTGGCGGCGGCACCTCTGACCGGTTGCCGTTGGGGGGATCGGTGGGGGACTTCATCCTCTAGCCTCTAGACCTGGGTATTCATTCTAACGTTCTGGTTTGGGAATCTCTGGGGTTGCGGCGATAGGCCCCATCGGGAACGGTTCCCCCACGTTGGTGGGATAGCACGGGGGCACATCCTGTTGCAGGATAGGCAATGGGATCCCTGTGGATGCCAGTCTATTTCGTTGTGTAACGGTGGGTATGCTACTGTTTCTGGTGAATCAAGCTGAGCTTGCGCTAGGCGAATTAAACGCACATTGGGCAAGGAGTCTGAGCCGATGATCGAAGTGGAACAACTGAGTAAGGTCTACGGCACCTTCCGCGCCATCCAGGATGTCAGCTTTCGGGTGGAACCGGGAGAGATTATGGGGTTCTTAGGCCCCAACGGCGCGGGCAAAACTACGTCGATGCGGATCCTGTCGGGCTATCTGCCGGCCACCACCGGCACAGTCCGGGTGGCGGGCTTCGATGTGATCAGCGATTCCATGTCGGTGCGCAAAAACATCGGCTATCTGCCCGAAAATCCGCCCCTCTACCCCGATATGACGGTGGAGAATTACCTTTCTTTTGTGGCTCAGCTCAAGAAAGTTGCGGCGGGACGCCGAGCCGAACAGGTCAATCGCGCCATCGAGCGGTGCAGCCTACAAGAAAAACGGGATGTCTTGATCCGCAAGCTCTCCAAAGGGTTCAAACAGCGGGTGGGCATCGCTCAGGCCATCGTCCACGATCCGCCAGTCATTATTCTGGATGAGCCAACGGTCGGCTTGGATCCCAAGCAAATCATCGAAGTCCGCAACCTGATCAAGAGCTTGGCGGGGGATCACACCATCATCCTCTCCACCCACATTCTGCCGGAAGTTAGCATGACCTGCGACCGGGTGGTGATCATCAATCGGGGCAAAGTGGCTGCCTCCGGCAAGCCCAGTGAACTGACCCAACAGGTGGGATCCCAGGTACAGCTTCAGGTGGAGGGATCCCCGGATGGCATTCGCGGGGTGCTGGCTCCGGTGGAGGCTGCTCAATTGTTGAGCCTGGAGCCCCTTTCGCCCGAGCTGTCCGATCGCTGGGTGGTGACCCTGCAAAGCCAGACCGAGGGGGATAGCTGGGTGCGAGATGTGGCGGCAAGGCTGGTGCATGGGGGCATTGGCATCTACGAGCTGCGCCGCTCCCAGGCCAGCCTAGAGGACATCTTCCTGCAGCTCACCACCCAGGAGGGATCCCTAGAGGAGTCTGGCGAACCGGAAGAGGGATCCCCTGGTTCAACCCCTCCCGAATCCAGTACTGTCGAATCCAATTCTGAGGCCGCTTAAACCATGCTTGATCTGATCGGCGGGATCATCACCATTCTCCGCAAGGAGCTGCGTAGCTATTTCACCTCCCCCATCGCCTACATTGTGGCGGCAGTGTTTTGGGTGCTCTCCGGCTTCTTTTTCTCCAATATCGTCTCTCAAGCGATTCGGATCTCACAGCAGGTGGATCTGTTTTCCCAAGGGGGACAGGCATTTGATGCCCCCCTAATCGCCTCGCAGCAGTTTATGAGCGTGGTGGGTACCCTCTTGCTGTTCATTTTGCCGGTGCTAACCATGGGCCTCTATGCCGAAGAACGGCGGCGGGGCACGATGGAGCTGCTAGCCACTTCCCCAATTACCAACTTGGCAGTGGCACTGGGCAAGCTCAAGGCAGTGGTGATCTTTTTCATCACCCTGCTGCTGCCGATCATGGCCTATCACCTGGTCACTCTGACGGCCACCAGCCCGATTGTGGGGATCCCACAGGTGTTGTTTGGCTATCTGGGCCTGATCTTGTTGGCCTCCAGCGTTTTGTCCTTGGGGATGTTCATTTCGTCCTTGACTGATAACACCCTGATTGCGGCGATTGGCACCTTTGGCCTGATGCTGTTGTTGTGGGTGATCGATGCGGCGGCGGGTCAAGAGAGCGGCCTCGTGCCCGATACGATGCGGCATCTGTCCCTGTTGCAGCAATACAGCACCTGGGTGCAAGGGGCGACCGGACTGAGCAGTTTGGTGCTGTTTCTAAGCATGATCGGGTTGGGCATCTTTTTGACGGTGCAGTCGGTGGAAGCCCTGCGCTGGCAGCAGAACTAGGGTGTGCCAAGGGTGTGTCATACGCAAAGTGGGTTGATCTGATGCAAGAGCAAGAGAGGAATCCGGTGATGAAAGAAGGATCCCTGGTGGACTGGAGTGGCATTGTCGGACTGGTGCTGGTGGGGGTAGGAGCTGTGCTGGGTGCCGCCGTAGTGGGCTGGACGCTGGCGCCTCTGGTCTTAATAGCGCTGGGGGTGGTCTTGGGGGTGGTCTGGATGGCCACCCATCGACAGGCGCTGGCCGACATGGCGGGGCTGCGCTCCACCCAAACCAATGCCAATGTGCTGGTGTCGGTGGTGGCGTTTGGGGTGATCATCGTTCTGGTCAATGTCCTGGCGGTGCGGTTTGACACCCGATTTGATCTGACGGCAGAAGGGTTCTACACCCTCTCCCCCCAGACCACCCAGGTGATCGAGCAGTTGCCCCAGCCCGTCAAGGTGTGGGCGGTTTCCTCGGTGCCGGATCCCAACCTGCGGGAACAGTTGGAGCGCTATCGCCGCGTCAACCCTGAGCAGTTTGAGTATGCCTTCATCAACCCCCGCAATAATCCGGTGGAGGCCCGCCGCCTAGAGATCAATCAAGACCAGACCCTAGTGGTGGAATCGGGATCCCGCAAGCAGCAGATCCCTCAGCCCCCGATTCCTGAGTTAGAGAGCCAGCTTACCCCGCTGATCTTGCAGGTCACGGATGCGGAGGCCCTCAAGTCCTACTTCATCGAAGGCCATGGGGAGCTGCCCCTCAATTCCACACCCGGATCGGCGGGCCTAGCCCAGATGGCAGCAGCGTTGGGGCGAGAAGGATTTGAAGCGACAGCCCTCAACCTACTGAGAAATGACATTCCCGAGGATGCGGGCATTGTGGTCTTGGCTGGGCCAGAGCAACCGCTATTGCCCGGTGAAGCCGAGAAGCTGGCCACCTACCTAGAGCAGGGGGGATCCGCTCTGTTATTGCTCAATCCTCAGATGGATCCCGGTTTGGATGAGCTGTTTGACGACTGGGGCATCGAGCTGGCAGAGGATGTGATCGTCGATCGGGTCAGTGAGTCAATCTTCCGCAGCGGGCCGCTGGTGGCACTGGGATCCGCCTATGGATCCCATCCGATCACGGCGGACTTGTCTCAGCGGGGGGTGGTATCCATCTTCCCCTTGGCCCGTTCCATCACCCTGGCAGAACGTCCCGATGTGACGGCGGTGCAGCTGGTCAGCACGGGATCCCAGGAGGTCTGGGGCGAGGTGGGGTTAGATTTGAACAATCCTCCCCAAACTGCTTTGGCTTTTGATCCCAGCATAGATCTGGCCAGTCCCTTGGGGCTGGGAGCTGCCCTCTCTCGCCCGGTGGAGGGATCCCCTCCGACTGAGGATGACGAGGCTGCTGCATCTCCTGATGAAGCCCGATTGGTGATCTTTGGCAATGTCAACTTTGCCATTGATGGCAACTTCAACCAGCAGGGCAATGGGGATCTGTTCCTCAACAGCATGAACTGGCTGGCGGATCAGCAGGATCGGATCTCGATTCGGCCCAAGTCCCCCACCAATCGCCGCTTTGAGCTGAATGCCCGTGATGTGGCGTTGTTGTGGGTGGTGTCAGTGTTGGGCCTGCCAGTGTTGGCCTTGGGGAGCGGCGTGGTGTTGTGGTGGAGAAGACGGTAGGTTCTCGATTGGTAGGTTCTCCCTCCTACCCGCTGCAAGCGCGGCGATTGGTTTGGCAGACCCTGCGACAGATGGATCGTCGGGATAGCTATGCCAATATCGCGCTGGAACGGGGGCTACAGGATACCCCGCTATCTTCGCCCGACCGGAATTTGGTGACAGAGCTGGTCTACGGCATTACCCGCCGCCAGCGGACGTTGGATGTCCTGATCGGGCACTATGCTAAAAAGTCCCAACAACCGCCTGATTTACGCCGGATCCTGCAAATCGGGTTCTACCAGCTGATCTATCTGGAACATATTCCCCCCTCTGCCGCCATCAATACCAGCGTGGAGCTGACCCGTGTTGCCAAGCTGGGATCCCTAACCAAGGTGGTGAACGGCATTCTGCGCCAATTCCTGCGGGATCATCCCGATCCCCAAGCCTTGACCTGGCTGACTCTTTTGGAAGATAGGGATCCCGTGGTCTCTGATGGCATTCGCTTTAGTTTCCCTGACTGGCTGATCACCCTCTGGCACCAACAGATGGGCCGCGACAGCACCCAAGAACTGTGTGCCTGGTTCAACCGCTCCCCTCATCTGGATCTACGGGTCAATGTCCTTCATGCCACTCTAGACACGGTAGAGACCGCTTTTGCAGCAGAGGGCATCTCCAGCCAGCGGATCCCAGGGATCCCCAGTGCGCTGCGGGTGGGATCCCATCCCGGCTCGATCCCAGACCTACCCGGCTATGCTCAGGGCTGGTGGAGCGTGCAGGATGCCAGTGCCCAGCAGGTGGTGGAGTGGTTGGATCCGCAGCCCCACGAGACGATTGTGGACTGTTGTGCCGCCCCAGGGGGCAAGAGCACCCACATGGCCGAAACAATGGGGGATCAGGGGACGATCTGGGGGTTGGATCGTCATGCTGGTCGGCTGAAGCGGGTGACCCAGAATGCCGAGCG
>JBHJNR010000154.1:0-3737 GCA_050330615.1 Cyanophyceae cyanobacterium | reverse complement strand
CCATTATTGCCGAGGAGATAGAGGGTAGAGACAGGCTGTCAGCCAGTTGTTCAAGTGTCTACCCCAACCCAGAACCCAGGGATCCCAGATCAGGTGAAACGGTGGAGGGGGATCCCTCTGGGGGCGGAAGGTCTAGAGATCGGGATCACTGATAATCACTGGTAGATGTTCGCGGCCTTGAGCATGTGATAGGTGATTAATAACTGAGTCAGGGCCAACGGGTAGCTCTGAAGCACCTCGCCGGTGGTGCCCACCACTTTACCGATGCCAGGAGTGCCATCCAACGAGCAGAATTGCCCCAAGTACGGCACCTCCGAACACATAACCCGCTCCAGATCCAACACCTGCTCGGCAGTAGCCAGACCATCCACCTCCAGCACATCCACTGGTTTGCCCATATCCCGATCCAGCTCCAGCCGCACCGCCGATCGGTAGGCATGATCCCCCTCCAGCAAACCACTCAGATCGGGATGGGGAATGGTGGGCCGTAGAACCAAGCGGACATTGAGCAGCAAGTCATCCTGGTCAGTCTTATTGGCCGGGGGAGAGAAGGTTACCACCATGTCCGCCCACTGCCGCTGGGGACGAATGAAGGCTTCTGAATCGGCTTCCCGTTTGTGGATCTGTTCGATCACTTGCTCTGGCGTGTAGCCCCGCTTGGCGGTATCTCGCTTGATCTTCCAGTTAGCCCGCAGGTCTTCTGGGGGAGCCAAATATACCCTGACATCGTAGCTATCTCGCATACCACGGGTGGAGTAGCCCAGCAATCCTTCCACAATGACAAACTGATTGGGCTTGATGTACTCAGGCGGATCAAACATGCCCGTGCTGTGGTTGTAGATGGGCTTAAGAATCGGCTGTCCAGTGCGCAGCAAGCTCAGATGCTGCTGAATAATATCGAGATAGTTGCAGTCGGGATGGAGCGCCGAGATACCCATCTCAGCCCGTTGTACCCGGTCATAACGGTGGTAATCATCCGTACAGATCACCGTTACCTGCTCATTGCCTAGGGCCTGGGCGATGCCACGGGTCAGGGTGGTTTTCCCGGCGGCACTGTCGCCAACGATGCCAAGAATAATCGGGCGCATCACCATAGGACAAAGGGGGAATGGGGGGATGAATTGTTTTCCACCATACCAGAGCTGTTTTGAATTTGGCTGTTCGCTAGGTCATCTGCCACCGTTATGGATCTGTGGAAAACAGTCTGTAACAAAAGGACATAACGCGCTATTTCTCAAATAGGGATCCTAATGGGGCTAGTCGTGTTGAGCCAATTGGTCAGTCCAAGCCCAAATCGGGATTTAGAGGTCATGCTTGAGTTGAGTGTTGAGAGGGGAGGGGCATCTCATGGGTCAGTCTAGATGGGATACACAGATTAAACGAGGACAGCAGACAATTGCAGTCTTGGGGATAGGCATCCTGCTGCTAGCTAGCACTGCACCTGCCCAAACAGAACCGCAGCCGCTGCCTGCCATAAAGGATCCTGCTCTGCCAACACAAGAGCCTGGGGATACAGAACCCAGTGATCTTGAGATGAATCAAAGCGAAGCGATGGATCCCCCGACTCCAGAATCCAGTCCATCAGGATCTGGCGTTGGGCTTCCCACTGGCGAGATCGTCACCCCACCCTTACCTCCTGCACTGGTGGTGCCATCAGGATCTGAAGACAACCCTCGCGTAGGGATCCCTGAATCGCCAGGATCGGCGGCAGAGCTACAAGCACCCCAGGATCCCTTGCAAGTGCGGATCGAGGCCCGCCAAGGCTTAGAGCTGGAGGAGGCTCTGGCTATCGCGGTTGAGCGAAACCCGGATGTCAAGGTGGCCCAGTTGGGGATCGAGCGGGCTCAGGTGGATATTGACCGCGCCACTATTGACTTTGCCCCTTCTCTGTCCAGTAGTGGACGGCTGGCTTATTCACAGGCACCCAATCTGAGTGACTTCGGTGGGGGCGATTCCTTCACCTTGACGGGCACCTTGATCCAGCTGGACTACACCTTTTTGGATAGTGGGCGTCGAGACAGCACCCTAGGGGCAGCTCAAGAGCGTCTGGCCATTGCTGAGCTGCAACGGGAGCAGGTGGAGCAATCAGTCAAATTGTCGGTGGCCACCGCCTACTACGATCTCCAGGCAGCCGATGCCTTGGTGGCGATCAATGCGGCGGCGGTAGAGAACTCAGAGGCCAGTTTGCGAGATGCTGAGGCCCGAGAACGGGCGGGGTTGGGCACCCGATTTGATGTTTTGCAGGCGGAGACAGAATTGGCCAACAATCGGCAGCAGTTGATCGGATCCCAAAATCAACAACAGCAGCGGCAGCGAGGTCTGGCGGAATTGCTCAATCTGGAGGATCCCACTGAGCTGGCGGCCATTGCCCCGATTGAGCCAACGGGCACCTGGGTGCTCAGCCTGGAAGAAACCATCATTCTGGCTTTTGACAATCGGCCAGAGTTGGAATTACAACGCCGTAACTTTGATCTGGCGATACAGCAATCAGAGGGAGCCTTGGCCAGCACGGGGCCGACGGTGAACGGGTTCGCAGCCATTGATTTTGGATCCAATTTACAGGACAACTTCCGCAGCGATCTGGGCTACGCAGCTGGAGCAACGGTGAATATTCCCTGGTTTGATGGCGGGGATTCTCAGGCTCAAGCACGGGGCTTTGCGGTGGATGAACAGATTGCGGCTCGCAACTTTGAGCAGACCCGCAACGAGATCCAACGCACAGTTCAGGACGCCTTTTTGAGCCTTAGTTCTAGTCGAGAACAAATTGATTCCGCCAAAACGGCTATCGTCTCGGCCCAAGAGAGTCTGCGACTGGCCCGGTTGCGCTTTCAGGCGGGGGTGGGCACCCAAATTGAAGTGATCAACTCCGAATCAGCCCTAACCACAGCCCGAGCAAACCTTTCTGATGCGATTCTTACCTATAATCGCTCGTTGATTTCGTTGCGACGGGCGGTCAATGATTTGTGATAGGGATCCCATACTTTGGCTACTTTCTCAGACAACTGGCCACCCGTGCTTCCGGCTGATCAGTGGCAGGATCAGGCTGTTCTCGATCCCCACTGGCACTCTGCCCTAGCTCAAGCCAGCTCAGATCCGGTAGAGGGGTTGGTGTCCCCAGATTCTGCGGCGGAGCTAGCGGAGCTGGTGACTCACGCCTCGGCTCAGCACCAAAAACTCCTGATCGCTGGGGCGGGCAGCAAATTGAGCTGGGGATCCCCTGTGCAATCTCCCAGCTTGGCGATTTCCACCCAAAAGCTCAACCGCGTAGTGGCCCATGCCGTCAGTGATCTGACCATCACGGTAGAAGCCGGGATCCCTTTGCGAACCTTGCAGGCCCATCTGGCAGAGTCGCAGCAGTGGTGGCCTGTGGATCCCCTTTATCCCGAGTCCGCCACCGTGGGGGGAATCACCGCCACAGCCGATGCGGGATCCCTGCGGCATCGCTATGGCAGTGTACGGGATCTGGTTTTGGGTATCAGCTTCATCCGCGCCGATGGCCAGATCGCGAAAGCTGGGGGGCGGGTGGTCAAAAATGTGGCGGGTTATGACCTGATGAAGTTGATGAGCGGATCCTTTGGCACCTTGGGGATCCTGACAGAGATGACGCTGCGGCTCTATCCCTTGCCTGCCCAACGGTGTCTGTGGCTGATCAGTGGGACGGCTGATGGCATGGCCCAGCTCTCCGCAGCCATGATGGACTCCCCGTTGACCCCAACCGGGTTGGATGTGCTCAGCTC
>JBHJNR010000153.1:0-6312 GCA_050330615.1 Cyanophyceae cyanobacterium | reverse complement strand
GGTGAGGCCGATTGTGCATAAACCAGTCATAACGACGGGCAAAACCCGGAAATTGCTCAAAAACCTCTGCTTCCAAGATGGTGACAGCAAAAAGAGGAATCAACCCTACCATTGAGCGTACTTTCAGATGATGTCTTTCATCATTAGGGGTATGCAACACATCATAATAGAACTGATCATTATCGTCCCAAAGATTGACTTCATCACCCAGATGATTCATCGCATCTGTAATATAGAGAAAATGCTCAAAGAATTTACTAGCAATATCCTCATAGGCGGAATTGGTTTTCGCTAACTCTAGGGCAATTGTCAGCATATTGAGGCTATACATCGCCATCCAGCTGGTGCCATCAGATTGTTCGAGAAAGCCGCCTGTGGGCAATTCGGAGCTGCGGTCAAATACGCCGATATTATCTAGGCCTAAAAATCCCCCCTCAAAAACATTGTTGCCGTCACTATCCTTACGATTGACCCACCAGGTGAAGTTTAGCAGTAACTTCTGAAAGACCCGCTCCAGGAATCCAGTATCACCTGATCCATAGATCTCCTGCTCAATCTGATAAACTCGCCAGGTTCCCCAAGCATGAACGGGTGGATTGACATCGCTAAAATGCCATTCATAAGCTGGCATTTTTCCGTTGGGGTGCATATACCATTCGCGGGTCAGGCGATCCATCTGCCGCTTGGTAAAATCAGGATCCACGATGGCCAATGGCAATACATGAAAGGCTAGATCCCAAGCCGCATAGCAGGGGAATTCCCACTTGTCAGGCATCGAGATGATATCGTCATTAAAAAAATGCTCCCATTCTTGGTTGCGAGCGTTTTCTCTCTGAGGCTGAGGCTGAGCGGGATCCCCTTTGATCCAATCCTCAATGACAAAGTGGTAATACTGTTTTGTCCATAAAAGACCGGCAAAGGCTTGCCTCTGCACGTTACATTTTTCCCCTGAACAATATTGAGAAGCAACAGCCTGATAAAATTGATCAGCTTCCTGCTGGCGGTCAAGAAAAACGTGATCAAAGTCGGAGCCAAAGGGATCCGGATAATGTTGATCATCACTCAGGCGCAAGTGAATGATCCAAGTTTCACCTGGTTCAAGTCGTCGTTGATAGTGAACTGCGGCTTTGGTTCCCACCCGCTCAGGATTAATTGCTTCTGTTTTTCCATCAATAATGTAGTGATGAAAGGCATCTTTAACATAGGGACTGGCGTTAGGAACCCCGAATAAAGCCTCCTGATTTGTTTCATTTTCAGTAAACAAAAGATTCTGGTAGGATCCCTTCACCTGACAATACAACCACCGGGAGCCCATCTGGTCATGGTCGGCCTGGACAAGGCTAAAGGCTTCCCCTGATGGGATTTGTCTCATACTGGGCTTTTTATCGTCGTAGCCCCATGACCAACTATTGCGAAACCAAAGGGTGGGCAACAGGTGCAGCGGACGGGCTTCGGATCCCCGATTGGTGGCCTCAAGGCGAATGGCAATATCTTCTGCGCCCACAACTCCCACTTATTTACTAATTTAGACAGACTCAAAATTAATGCCAGATTCCTTCATACCATAACTGCAATATCCTGGCTTGAGGACTGAATAAGATAGCCTATAAGCAAAAATGCTGGAAACAAAACAGTGAATTGTGATTATCCTCTTAATCGACCGGAGCGTAAAATGCTGATAATTAGCCAGAGGCCCAATAAGCTAGCGGCCCCAAATAATGCCTGAGCAATCCAATAGACCTGAACACTTTGAGATTGAGCGGTGATGATGGCGGCTCCCATGATTAGGGATCCCACTACGATGCTAAAAGACAAACGATTGGCTGAATCGTCCAAGCTAAGCCTGACAGGTTCTAGATCGCGGATGCCAATGTTCCAAGTCAGCGTTTCGCTGGTGATGCGATTGAGCAGAATCTCGGCCTGTCTGGGGGATTGCAACGACAGACTCTTTAGATCCAACGCCGTTCTTAATAGAGCAGGCATGGGGGTATCTCCCACTAATTGCCGCCGGAAGATATCTGTCATCAGCGGCCGAATCTGATCCGGAAGATTGTAATCGGGATCTAATTGTCGAGCGATGCCTTCTAGATTTGCCAATGCCTTGGCACACAAACCTAACGTACCAGGGATCCGAATATGATTGCGGCGAGCTGTCTGCAAAACATCAAAAAACAGTTGACTGAAATTGGTCTGGGCAATACTGAGAGTGTAATATTGTCGCAATAAGCGCTGATAATCTCGTTCTAGTTGAGCCAAACTGACAGGCTGAGTTGGGGTGGCTAGATCTAGTGTCAATTCGCTGCATCGCTGGGCATCCAAACTAACAATCGACAGGATTAACTCCAATAGGATTTGCTGGGTACGGGGATCCAAACGACCAATCATGCCACAATCCAATAAGGCAATGCGTTGATCTTGAAGATAAAAAACATTACCAGGATGGGGATCCGCATGAAAAAAACCATCCAAACAGATCTGCTGAAAGAAGGAACGGGTCAAAAGCCGAGCCACCTCTTGCCGCTGTTGGTCAGATCCGGTTTGAACCAACTGACTCACTAGCAGCGGGGATCCCTCTAACCAAGTCATCACCAATAGCTTGTCAGTGGTTAAGGGCCAAATAATATCAGGAATCACCAATTGATTAGGCTCAAACCATCTACTTTTCAACATATTTTGCTTGAGCTGATCGGTGGCTATTCCCTCTTGTGTGAACTTTAATTCTCCTCGTAAAGCTGTGGCAAATTCGTCGGCAAGAGCCACCACATCCGATAATTTGCCAAAGTCAGTCTGGGCCACTAGGTCAGCCAGACTACGAATCAAGGCAATATCCTGCTCCACAATGATCTCAATCCCAGGTCGTTGCACCTTGAGTGCTACCGCCATGCCATCCTGCAAAACCGCCCGATGCACCTGGGCAATTGATCCCGCTGCAATCGGTTGGGGATCCACCTGTTGAAAGACCTGATCGATGGGGGATTGGAGCTGCTGCCGGATCACGATCTCGATATCAGCCCAATTCACAGGTGGCACATTGGCCTGTAGATCTGTGAGAACTTTAATGTATTCACTTGGCAACAGGTCAGGTCGGGTGCTGAGCAATTGCCCCAACTTGACATAGACTGGCCCCAGATCTACCAAGATATTGTGCAAAACCTGAGGGGGGGGCAATTGGGGCTCAGACGGTTTTCCTCCCGTCAGCAAGCGGCGCATATAGTCCCAGCCATGCTTAAAGAGCACCTCCAAGATTTCCGCCTGACGAGATCGAAATTGCGGAAAGCGTGAGATCATGGCTACCTCTTTCTGCCCTAACCCCCTCAAGATACTCCAGCCGCCCTGAGGTAGAAGCAGAAATCCCCTTATCCGTTGTCCCTTACCAGTCGTACGATTGCGGCATGACGACTAGGGGGGATTCCACAGCCATCGGGTACAGCCAAAATGCTTGGCTAGAGCGATGGACTATTCATTCGTCGGAGAGATTCTGCCCTTGAGGGCTTTCAACATGCTTAGCACTAGCCTAGTCTCATGGCAAAAACATAACTATTTGTGCATTGTAGATGATTGCTTGTTGCGGGGGCATCGAACCCTACTCAGCAAGCGCGGGGCTTCCCCCCTAGGAGCTAAATAAAGTCAAAAAAACCGCCTGGTTTGTAACCAAGCGGCAGATGGTGTGAGGAGTGAACGGAAACATGCGTCTCCGCTATCTCTATCATACTAAGGTATCTGGGTCCCGGCAAAAGGGAGAATTCTTAAATAGTCACATAGATTTATTGATAGAACCGACATCTTGGGCAATAACCTTAAGCAAACCTATCCAAGATGGACTGGGTGGAGACAACGTGACGATGCAGCCCCAAAGCCTTGGGATCAAGCCCCAGAGCTAACCCCACCAGTTGGGGCAGATGCAGCACCGGCAGTCCCAAAGATCGCCCAATCACCGCTTCCACCTCTGGCTGGCGAGAGTCGAGGTTGAGATGACAGAGGGGGCAGGGGGTGACCATGCAGTCGGCTCCGGCCTCGATCGCTGCTGTCAAATGGCGTCCCGCCAGCGCAAAAGATTGGCTGGGGGCATAACTGGAGATTGGCCAGCCACAACACTGGGTGCGACCGGCGTACTCCACTGGGATCCCACCGAGGGTGGTAACTAGATTCTCAATGGCGCGGGGATTTTGAGGATTGTCAAACTTTTCGATATCATGGGCGCGCAGCAGATAACAGCCATAGAAAGCGGCACATTTAAGCCCCTGAAGAGTCTTCGTGACCCGCTCTTGGATAGCATCTAGGCCATAATCCTGCACCAAGACCCAAAGCAGATGCCGTACTTCTGTGGATCCCTGATATTTTTCAGCACAGCCACTGCTTTCGCAAAGCTGGTGGATCTGGGCCAGGTAATCCGGATCGTGATGAATCGCCTGTTTGAGCTTTTGATCCACTCGGCCCAACACCCCCTGACAGGTGCTGCAATGGGTCATCATTGGCAGTCCCAGCGATTCGGCTAGGGCCAGATTGCGAGCATTGACACTATCTTCCAGCAACGCCGACTCTTCTTTAAATGTCCCCGAACCACAGCAGGCAGCTTTCTTGAGCTCCACCAGCTCGATGCCCAGATGGTGAGTTACCTGGTCAGTGGACTCATACAACTCGCGGCAAGCCCCCTGCGCCACACATCCGGGGTAGTAGGCGTAGCGTAACGCGGTGGAGCTGGGGGAGACAGGCATGGTGACTCAGCAAAGAGTAGGAGTAGGCAGGAGTGATAAACGATAGCTTCTTCGCAATAGGTTAACCGTTAATTTAACAGTCAACGGCAACGCCACTGCTGCCTCAAGCCCTTTAAGTATCGACCAAAAAAGCAGGAGTGATCAGGGTCGAAAAAATGTGGGATCCCGCTGAAAATGCTCCCAAGCTGACTGAATGACCTGATCCATCTGGGTCAAAAAGCGGTCAGTGGAAAACGTCTCCGCATGAGCACGAATGAGCTGGGGATCCCACGCCTGTGCCTCTGCCTGTCGGATCCCATCGATCAAGCCTGCCACGCTGGCTTCCCGAAAGCGGATCCCGGTTTTGTCCGGAATCACCGTATCCTGGATCCCACCCGCATCAAGGCCAATGACGGGACGCCCACAAGCCTGCACTTCGACTGGGATAATGCCAAAGTCTTCCTCCCAGGGAAAGACAAAAAAGCGACAGTTGGAATAAAGGTGTCGCAGTTCTGGGCCTGATTGGTGCGGCAAAAACGTGATTGTGGATCCCGCCATCTGTTGAAGGCGCTCCCGTTCTGGCCCCTCTCCTACCACCACCAAAGGCTGCTGAAGTTGGGTGTAAGCCTGCACTGCCCGATCGACCCGTTTGTAAGGTACCAGTCTACTGACCACCAGATCATAGTCAGCGCTCGGAGCGGGATTCGGCTGGAAAAAATCCACATCCACCGGCGGATGAATCACCTGGGCTGAGCGTTGATAGACCTGCTCGATGCGGCAGCGAATGTGATGGGAATTGGCGATCAACACCTGTGGTTGCTGAGCCGCTTCGAAGTCTAGCTTTTTAAGCCAGCCTAGAACTCTCTGGGCTAGGGGCTGCTGCCAGCGGCTAACTAAGCCCCGGTCAAAATAGATCGACTCGGATCCCCAGAGATAGCGAGTGGGGGTGTGGAGATAACAAATGTGTAACCCCTGGGTTCGGATCCCTTTGGCAAAAGCATGGGAGCTGGAGATAACGCAGTCGTAGCCTGACAAATCAAGTCTGGCGAAGGCCCACGGCATTAACGGCAGGATCCATTTCAGCCGACTGTGATAATCGTCCTGCAACACCCCCAAAACCTTGGCCAAGGGCTGTAAAGCGGAGGGGCGAATGTCTCGATCTTGCCAAAAGGCCGGTAAGGTTTGGCGAGAAAGAACGCTGGTGTAGAGAGGGGATTGAGGACAAAGACCCCAAAGTGCCTGGGTGACAGCTTCGGATCCTCCTGCCTTGATCAGATAGTCGTGTACCAGCCCGACCCGTTGGCTGCGCCATGACTGCTCTGGTGGGGTCAATTGTGGTGAGGGCAATTGTGGTGAGGTCAGTGGCGCTGGTCTGTCCAAAGGGTGGCTCGGGCGGTTCAATCCTGATAGAAATGACCAAACAGCAAAGACCTCCTGCCATCCTAGACTTTAGGTTCCTTAGCTAAAGCGGCGAAAGCCCCGCACTCTACCCGCAGGGTGAGTGTCGGGATGAAAGCCGCGTGAGGCAGAGCCGAACAATTTGATTTTACACTGGCTTCGGGGTTAAATGAGGATGGCCTAAAAACCCACCTGACCGCATCGTAACGACAGGCTTCAG
>JBHJNR010000152.1:0-19816 GCA_050330615.1 Cyanophyceae cyanobacterium | reverse complement strand
CGCTCTGCGATTGCCACCAAACTGGCTGAGGCTGGGGGAGTGTTGGTGGAGGTGCCGACCCAGACGGTCAAGCCTTCCCAGTCCTGTCCTCAGTGCGGACATCAAGAGAAGAAATCGCTAGCAGAGAGAACCCACCTCTGCCAGCAGTGTGGCTACACCTGTGACCGGGATGTGGCAGCGGCACAAGTGATGGTGGGTTGGGCGTTGGGAACCAGCGTCCTAGACGGTGAGGGACAAGCTCTACCGGAGACGACCAAGGTGCGTCAGCATTGTGGATCTCTCAGGCAACTTGGCTCAATGAAGCGTCAGAAACGCTTAGCACCCTGCGGGAAGCTGGCGCAACAGCAACGCGGCTAAGCGTAGTTCATAAACAGGCTTGAGAGAGTAACACCATCCCCACTTCTTCAAATGATGCCATCGTTACGAATGTTGACGATGGAGACCCAGCTTTCTATAATACTATTCCCGACCGCATTGCGATCTTTCTGAGCCACGCATGACACAACTTATCGCTCAACCAGCTTCCGTCCAGACATTTCCAGACCTAGTGGAAATTCAGCGGGAGAGTTTTTTATGGTTTCTTAGCGAAGGCTTTGAGGAGGAGCTTCTCAGTTTTTCACCCATCGTCGATTATACCGGAAAGCTGGAACTCCACTTTTTGCCGGACTTCCGCCTCGGTGAGACCACGAAAGGGTACAAGATCCATCAACCCCGCTACGACCCCGACGAAGCCAAGCGTCGTGATGCCACCTATCAGGCCCAGATCCGTGTCCCAACCCGCCTGATCAACAAAGAAACAGGCGAAATCAAAGACATGAATGTCTTCATCGGCGAACTGCCCTTGATGACGGATCGCGGAACCTTCATCATCAATGGGGCTGAGCGGGTGATCGTCAACCAGATCGTCCGTAGTCCTGGTGTCTATTACAAGTCAGACTTGGATAAAAACGGTCGGCGCACCTACAGCGCCAGTTTGATCCCCAACCGAGGAGCCTGGCTCAAGTTTGAAACCGATAAAAATGGCCTGGTATGGGTGCGGATCGATAAAACCCGCAAGCTCTCCGCTGCCGTTTTATTGCGGGCTTTGGGGTTGAGCGACTCCGAGATGTTTGATGGCCTCCGCCACCCCGAATATTTCCAAAAGAGCCTGGAGAAAGAGGGCAACTACACGGAAGAAGAAGCCCTGATGGAGCTGTACCGCAAGTTGCGGCCCGGTGAGCCTCCAACGGTGTCCGGTGGTCAGCAATTGTTGGAGTCCCGCTTCTTCGATCCTCGTCGCTATGACTTGGGCCGTGTGGGTCGTTACAAGCTCAACAAAAAGCTCAACCTCAATATTCCTGATGCCACGCGGGTGTTGACCAATACCGATATTCTGGCGGTGATCGACTACCTAATCAACCTCGAATTTGATATCGGTCATGTGGATGATATTGACCATCTGGGCAACCGCCGCGTTCGCTCGGTGGGAGAGCTGCTGCAGAACCAAGTGCGGGTGGGCCTGAATCGATTAGAGCGGATCATCCGGGAACGGATGACGGTTTCAGAATCGGAGAGCTTGACCCCCGCGTCCTTGGTCAACCCTAAGCCTTTGGTGGCTGCGATCAAGGAGTTCTTCGGATCCAGCCAACTGTCACAGTTCATGGATCAGACCAATCCCTTGGCAGAGCTGACCCACAAGCGGCGAATCTCGGCCCTTGGCCCTGGTGGACTCAGTCGTGAGCGGGCGGGCTTCGCAGTTCGAGATATTCACCCCAGCCACTATGGCCGCATCTGCCCCATCGAAACCCCAGAAGGCCCCAACGCTGGATTGATTGGATCCCTGGCTACCCACGCTCGGGTCAACCAGTATGGCTTCATCGAAAGCCCCTACTACCGGGTGGAAAATGGCGTCGTGTTGCGGGATCAGGGAGCCCTATACCTGACCGCCGATGAGGAAGACGAATACCGGGTGGCTCCGGGGGATATCCCGCTGGATGAAAACGAGCGGATCCTAGGGGATCTGGTGCCTGTGCGCTATCGCCAGGAATTTACCACCGCCAGCCCAGACGAAGTGCACTATGTGCAGGTTTCGCCAGTGCAGGTGATTTCAGTGGCGACTTCCCTGATTCCGTTCTTGGAGCATGACGATGCCAACCGCGCCCTCATGGGGGCCAACATGCAGCGGCAGGCGGTGCCTCTGTTGAGACCGGAGCGACCTTTTGTGGGTACGGGCCTAGAAGCGCAAGCCGCCCGTGACTCAGGCATGGTGGTGGTTTCTCGCACCGATGGCGTGGTCACCTACACCTGTGCTGATGAGGTGGTGATCCAGCCGGATAGCGGCGATAAGCCCATTGTCTATCACCTGCAAAAGTATCAACGATCCAACCAAGACACCTGCCTCAACCAACGGCCTTTGGTCTACGAAGGAGATCGGGTGGTGGCCGGTCAAATCTTGGCCGATGGATCGGCCACCGAAGGCGGTGAGCTGGCACTAGGCCAAAACGTCATCGTGGCCTACATGCCATGGGAGGGCTACAACTACGAGGACGCCATTCTCCTGAGCGAGCGGCTGGTCTACGACGATGTGTTCACCTCAGTCCACATTGAGAAGTACGAGATCGAAGCCCGTCAAACCAAGCTCGGCCCCGAAGAGATCACCCGTGAGATCCCTAACGTAGGGGAAGATAGCTTGCGCAACCTCGATGAACAGGGCATTGTCCGGGTGGGAGCCTGGGTGGTGGCAGGCGACATCTTGGTGGGCAAAGTCACCCCCAAAGGGGAATCCGACCAGCCCCCAGAAGAACGCCTATTGCGGGCCATCTTTGGGGAAAAAGCTCGGGATGTCCGGGACAACTCCCTACGGGTGTCCAACGGTGAACGAGGCCGTGTAGTGGATGTGCGAGTCTTCACCCGTGAGCAAGGGGATGAACTACCCCCCGGTGCCAACATGGTGGTGCGGGTCTACCTAGCTCTCAAACGCAAGATTCAGGTGGGGGACAAGATTGCCGGACGCCACGGCAACAAAGGGATCATCTCCCGTATCTTGCCCATTGAAGACATGCCTTACTTGCCGGATGGCACTCCAATTGACATCGCCCTCAATCCACTGGGGGTGCCCTCCCGGATGAATGTGGGTCAGGTGTTTGAGTGTTTGCTGGGGTGGGCGGCTGAGCACCTCAACGTCCGCTTTAAGCTGATGCCGTTTGACGAAATGCACGGTCTCGAAACCTCTCGCCTGACGGTAGAAGCCAAACTATCGGAAGCTCGCGATACTGCGGGTAAAGAGTGGGTCTACAACGACACCGGCAAGACCAAAGGCAAGATTCAGGTGTTCGATGGTCGCACAGGTGAGCCCTTTGATCAACCGGTGACGGTGGGTCGAGCCTACATGCTCAAGCTAGTTCACTTGGTGGATGATAAGATCCATGCCCGCTCCACTGGCCCTTATTCCTTGGTGACGCAGCAGCCACTTGGGGGCAAGGCCCAGCAAGGGGGACAGCGCTTTGGGGAAATGGAAGTCTGGGCTTTGGAAGCCTTTGGGGCTTCTTACACCCTGCAGGAGCTACTCACGGTCAAGTCCGACGACATGGTGGGGCGCAACGAAGCCCTCAACGCCATCGTCAAGGGCAAGCCCATCCCTCGCCCTGGCACCCCCGAGTCCTTCAAGGTCTTGGTGCGGGAGCTGCAATCCCTCTGTTTGGATGTCTCGGTGCACAAAGTTGAGGTAGACGAAGATGGTGCTACCCGCGATGTGGAGACCGATCTGATGGCAGATGTGGTCACCCGCAACACCCCCTCTCGACCCACCTACGAGTCGGTTTCTAAGGAGGAGTTTCATCCGATTGCGGCGGGAGGCGAGCGAACTAAGCCGCTGCCTGATGATGACGATGAGGATTGAAGATCTCGCAGCTTCTACCTGGATCCTTTGACTCCCCATGATCACGATATCTTCTCCCTGCGTTAATGACTTTGCTACTCACCCTGAACTAACTCGCCTGCCCCCACCGGATCCCGCTGGGGGTTTGGCCTTGAGTTGGGATCCCTAACGCTTGATGAGGAGATGTCCCTGCCTGAGTTGGTTGTATTGAGGATGGTTGATATGGGATCCCCTTTGTAACGAAAGGTATTCTTCGATTTCTTTGAACTTTGCATGAGGGGCATTGCCCCACCCTCGACCCCCCGCCCCGAATTAAGGAGAGACGATGCCAAGACAGGAACAGCGGTTTGACTACGTAAAAATCGGCTTGGCTTCCCCCGATCGCATCATGCAGTGGGGGCAGCGCACCCTTCCCAACGGTCAGATGGTGGGGGAGGTGACGAAACCTGAGACCATCAACTACCGGACTCTGAAGCCGGAGATGGACGGGCTCTTCTGCGAGCGCATTTTTGGCCCTGCTAAGGACTGGGAATGTCACTGTGGTAAATATAAGCGGGTGCGGCACCGTGGCATTGTCTGTGAGCGGTGTGGCGTCGAGGTGACCGAATCGCGGGTGCGCCGCCATCGCATGGGCTACATCAACTTGGCCGCCCCTGTCA
This sequence comes from Cyanophyceae cyanobacterium, assembly GCA_050330615.1. Taxonomy (GTDB): domain Bacteria; phylum Cyanobacteriota; class Cyanobacteriia; order Thermostichales; family Thermostichaceae; genus JAAUUM01. Next base: position 15,301 of record JBHJNR010000152.1, on the reverse strand, counting down.
CCCATGTTTGGTATCTCAAAGGGATCCCGAGCCATATTGCCACCCTCTTGGATATGCCACTGCGGGATGTGGAGCAGGTGGTCTATTTCAACGCCTATGTGGTGATTGACCCCGGTAACGCCCAGAACCTGACCTACAAGCAATTGCTGACGGAAGATCAGTTCCTCGAAATTGAAGACCAGATGTACGAGGAGGGATCCGATCTGCAATTGCCCCCTGACTGGGCCATGATTGGGGCTGAGGCAGTGGAAAGACTGCTGATGGACATCAAACTGGAAGAGGAAGCCGAGACCCTGCGAGAGGAGATCAATAACTCTCGTGGTCAAAAGCGCGCCCGCTTGATCAAACGGCTGCGGGTGATCGATAACTTTATTGCCACGGGCTCCCGGCCTGAGTGGATGGTGTTGCAGGTGATCCCTGTGATTCCGCCCGATCTGCGCCCGATGGTGCAGTTGGATGGGGGCCGCTTTGCCACCAGTGACCTCAACGACCTCTATCGGCGGGTGATCAACCGCAACAACCGCCTGGCCCGATTACAGGAGATTCTCGCTCCTGAGATCATCGTCCGCAACGAAAAGCGGATGTTACAGGAGGCAGTCGATGCCCTGATCGATAACGGTCGTCGGGGACGCACCGTGGTGGGGGCCAACAACCGTCCCCTCAAGTCCCTCTCTGACATCATCGAAGGGAAACAGGGTCGCTTCCGGCAGAACCTCTTGGGCAAACGGGTGGACTACTCCGGTCGCTCGGTGATCGTGGTGGGGCCAAGCCTGCGGATGCACCAATGTGGCCTGCCCAAGGAGATGGCCATTGAGCTGTTCCAGCCTTTCGTCATCCACAAATTGATCAAGCGCGGCATCGTCAACAACATCAAAGCCGCCAAGAAGATGATCCAAAGCAACGATCCTCAGATCTGGGATGTGCTAGAGGAGGTGATCGATGGTCACCCGATCCTGCTCAATCGAGCGCCTACTCTGCACCGATTGGGGATCCAAGCGTTTGAACCAATCTTGGTGGAAGGACGGGCGATCCAGCTACACCCACTGGTCTGTCCTGCCTTCAACGCTGACTTTGACGGTGACCAGATGGCAGTTCACGTACCCCTGTCGCTGGAGGCTCAAGCCGAAGCCCGCCTGTTGATGTTGGCCTCCAATAACATCCTCTCTCCCGCCACCGGCACCCCGATCATCACCCCCAGTCAGGATATGGTCTTGGGCACTTATTACCTCACCTCCGAGAACCACGATCGGCAAAAGGGATCCGGTCGGTTCTTTACGAGCATGGATGATGCTCTGATCGCCTATAACCAAGGGATCATTGATTTGCAATCCTACATCTGGATCCGTTACGACGGCCCCGTGGATTTGGGCAAGGGCAAGGAAGGGGATCCCGAGATGGAAACCAATGGCGATATCGTCACCAAAGTCTATTGGGAAATCAAGAAAACCAAAGATGGTGAGATCAAAAAAGTCCGCCCCCACCGTCGGGTTCGGGAAACTGCTGAGGGCCAGGTGCTGGCGCAGTATATCTCCACCACAGCAGGCCGAATCATTCTCAATCAAGTGATCAGTAAGGCGATTAGCTAACCCTAACCCTCTGTGATGCCCCCAAGCCAGAAGACATTGGCTGGGGGCTGAGAACAGGGGTTTGGCATCCCAAGCTGGATCTTTACTCTGCGCCCCTAAGCTGAGACCTGGGATCCCGTCTTCTCTCTTTTTCCCCCGCCGTATTCACACAGGTGACCTCCATGACTGACATCTCTCTTGGCCGCCAACATGCTGTCAATCCTCCCGCGACCCCTGAGCGACCTGCCGCACCGTTTCACAACTATGTGTTTGACAAAAAAGGGCTCCGGAATCTGATTGCCTGGGCCTACTCCAACCATGGCACCGCCCGTACCGCTCAGATGGCCGATGACCTGAAAGCAATGGGATTCCGTTATGCCACCCAAGCTGCTGTCTCCATCAGTGTGGAAGATCTTCAGGTGCCCCCCCGCAAACGGGAACTATTGGCCCTAGCGGAGGCCGAGATTGAGGCAGCCTTGGATCGCTACACCCGAGGCGAGATCACTGAGGTGGAGCGCTATCAAAAGGTGATTGACACCTGGAACCAAGCCAATGACGAGATCAAAAATGAATTGATGGCCAACTTTGAGGAGAATGATCCCCTCAACTCGGTCTACATGATGGCCAACTCCGGGGCACGGGGTAACGTCTCCCAGGTGCGGCAGTTGGTGGGAATGCGGGGTTTGATGGCCAACCCCCAAGGGGAGATCATCGACTTACCGATCAAAACCAATTTCCGGGAAGGGTTGACCGTTACCGAGTACATCATCTCCTCCTACGGTGCCCGTAAAGGCTTGGTGGACACGGCATTGCGAACCGCTGACTCTGGCTATCTCACCCGTCGTTTGGTGGATGTGTCTCAGGATGTGATCGTGCGGGAGCATGACTGTGGCACCACTCGTGGCGTCATGATCGAGACCCTGCGGGATTCTGATCGGGTCATGGTCGCTCTGGAAGATCGGCTGATTGGCCGAGTCCTGGCTGAAGACATCGTGGATCCCGTCACTGGCGAAGTATTAGCCACCCGCAATACCCCCGTCAACCATGCCACTGCCGCCAGCGTTGCTGCCGCTGGCATTGAACAGGCGGTGGTGCGTTCTCCCCTTACCTGCGAGGCCAACCGCTCCGTCTGTCGCTATTGCTATGGCTGGAGTATGGCTCACTCACAACTGGTGGACATGGGAGAAGCGGTCGGTATTATCGCGGCTCAGTCCATCGGCGAACCGGGCACCCAGCTAACCATGCGTACCTTCCACACGGGTGGGGTGTTTACAGGTGAGGTGGCGCGACAACTACGGGCTCCTTTTGCGGGTAAGGTCAAATTTGATAAGGGCTTGCGGACTCGCGCCTACCGTACCCGTCACGGGGAAGATGCCCTGCAAGCAGAATCCACCGCCCCTATCGTCCTGACGGGATCCGATGGTCAGAGCGAGAGCTTTGAGATCACCCAGGGATCCACTATTTTTGTGCGAGATGGCAGCAAAGTCATCTTGGAGCAATTTATGGCGGAAGTGGCGCTGGCCAAATCCACCCGCAAGTCCACCGAGAAGGCCCAGAAAGAAGTGGTCTCCGATATGGCCGGGGAGGTGGTGTTTAAAGATATCGGGGTGGAGGAAAAGACTGACCGCCAGGGCAACATCACCCATATCGCCCAGCGCCAGGGGATCATCTGGATCCTGTCGGGTCAAGTCTATAACCTGCCGCCAGGATCCCAGCCTGTGGTCAAGAATGGTGACCGCATTGAGCCAGGATCCGTGATTGCGGAGACCTCTTTGAACACCGAACACGGCGGCATTGTCCGTCTGCCCGAACGGTTGGAGACCAAGGCAGGCCGTGAGGTAGAGATCATCAATGCCTCAGTGGTGCTGGGATCTGCCAAGGTGCGCAGCGAGTCTCATCAAGGGCGGGAGCAGTATTTGCTGGATACCGCCAGTGGCCAGACCTTTGTGCTCAAAACCACCCCAGGTACCAAAGTGGGCAATGACGAGGTGGTGGCGGAGTTATTAGAAAGTGATTTCCGCTCCAAAACAGGTGGTTTGGTCAAGTTTGCTGGCCTGGATGTGGCCCGCCGGGGAAAGGCCAAGCAGGGCTTTGAGGTGATTCAGGGGGGCACGTTGCTCTGGATCCCAGAGGAGACCCACGAGGTCAACAAGGACATCTCGCTGCTGAATGTGGAAGATGGCCAGTATGTGGAAGCTGGCACCGAGGTGGTCAAAGACATCTTCTGCCAAAACACTGGTGTGGTGGAGGTGATCCAAAAGAATGACATCCTGCGGGAGATCATCGTCAAGCCGGGCAGTCTGCACTTGGACATCGACAATCCCGCTGAGCTGTTGGAGCTGAAAAACGGCACCATTGTGCAGCCGGGACAAGAGGTGGTCAGTGGCTTGGTACCGGATGCCACCGTCTATGTGGAGCAGGTGGAGACCCCCGAAGGGCCGGCTATTCTGCTGCGTCCGGTGGAGGAGTACGAGATCCCGCATGAGCCCTCTGTGCCTAACCAAGAATCCAAGAATGAAGCGGGTCAGACCATTCGGCTGCGGGCAGTGCAACGGATCCCCTTCAAAGATGGGGAACGGGTACGTTCCGTCAGCGGGGTAGAGCTGCTCAAGACCCAGCTGGTGTTGGAGATCGACAACAATGCCCCTCAACTCAAGGCAGATATTGAGCTGACGGTGGATCCTGAGGATCCCGAGATTCATCGCCTGCAACTGGTGATCTTGGAAACGCTATTATTGCGCCGGGACGTGGAGGCTGATCTGACCCAGGGCAGCACCCACACCCGCTTGATGGTGGAAGAAGGTCAAGTGATTGCCCCTGGCGAGGTGGTGGCTCGTACTGAGATCCAGGCCAAGCGTAAGGGCATTGTGGGCGGCATCCGGAAGGGAGCTGAGGTGGTGCGTCGTCTGGTTTCGGTGACCGATGACGACCTGCTGACCTTGGAATGCCCCAGCCCGCCGCCTCTATCCCAAGGGGATATGGTGCGAGCCGGAGATGAGATTGTCTCTGGGTTGATCACCCCTGAATCTGGTCGGGTGGAGGCGTTGGAGGGCAATACCCTATCCCTCCGAATCGCTCGTCCCTACTTGATGTCCTCGGGTGCCATCTTGCAGGTGGGGGATGGAGATCTGGTGCAGCGGGGCGATAGCTTGGGCCTGCTGGTGTTTGAACGGGCCAAAACAGGCGACATTATTCAGGGTCTGCCTCGGATCGAGGAGTTGCTGGAAGCCCGCAAACCGAAGGAGATGTGCCTGTTGGCCCGCCGCACCGGCACCGTTCAGATCACCTGGAAGGGTGAGGAGCCCGATGTCAAAGTGGTGGAGCCTGATGGCACCGTGACCGATTACACCCTGATGCCGGGACAGAGCACACAGCTGTTGGTCTCAGATGGGCAGCCCATTGAGGTGGGAGCGGCTATCACCGATGGCCCCGCCAATCCCCACGATCTGCTGGAAGTCCACTATGACTATCACCGGCAAGAACTGGGGGATGATGAAGCGGCCAAGATCGCCCTGCGAGAGGTGCAGCGATTCTTTGTTAATGAGGTGCAAAATGTCTACCAGTCACAAGGGGTGGAGATCTCCGACAAGCACATCGAGGTGGTGGTGCGGCAGATGACCTCCAAGGTGCGGGTGGATGATAGTGGCGACACCATTCTGCTGCCGGGCGAGCTGATCGACCTGCGGGAGATTCAAAACGTCAACAGCACAATGGCGATCACCGGTGGAGCCCCGGCCCAGTACACCCCAGTCTTGCTGGGGATCACCAAGGCCAGCTTGAACACCGACAGCTTCATCTCGGCGGCCAGCTTCCAGGAGACGACTCGCGTCTTGACCGAAGCGGCCATCGAAGGCAAGTCTGACTGGTTGCGCGGCCTCAAGGAAAACGTGATCATCGGGCGACTGATTCCAGCTGGGACGGGCTTCAGTACCTACGAGGAGATCATGCCGGAGCCAGATCCCATCGACGATGAGGATCCCTCAGCCTTGATGCCAGAATTGACTGCTCGCTTGATGTTCGAGGATGAGCTGATCGACGATCAGACCTCTCGCTCCATGTTGGAACAGGATGAGGAGGAGCCCATCGTGGCCACCAAAGTCTCTGATCCAGACGATGAGTTTGAGGAAGATGACGAGGAAGAGATTGAGCCTGATTTCGACGATGAGATTTGAGACCTGGGATCCCAATCTCCCCTCGCGATCATCTGATGCTCTATTGATTCTCTAGTGATGCTCTAGGAATACTCTCAGAAGCTCCCGTTCTAGGATCTAGGGCGGGGGCTTTCTCGATCTGAGGGATCCCAAACTAAGCGAGAATGAGAAAGATTGCTCCTTTTTGCCGCTGCCTCTTATGCCACCCCGCTGGCCTCGCCAACCCTCCCGCCGGGATCCCGAGTTTCGCCGTCTTGATGATCGCTTCACCTTTGGGGCTCATCTGGCTATTTTTCTGACGGTGGGATCCGGACTGACGTTTTTTGATCAGCTGTTGCAGACTCATTGGGCTTGGCTCCAACCTGTGGGGGGATGGTGGGGGATTGTGGTTGGCCTCCATGCTCTTGTAGTCTTGGTGCTGTTGCGCTACGACAAGTCTGGCTCCAGCGACTTGATTGAAATGCCCCCCCTAGAGGATGCGGGCGAGGACTGATTTACTTCTACTACTCTCCAGACCTGATGACTGTTTCTCCTTCTGCCTCCAATTTGCAGCACCAGCTTCACCCCCTGATCAACCGCTTGGCGGATCGGATTGTGGAGATCTGGAGCCAGCAACCTCAATTGGATCCCTATCAGCTACCTGAGGATCTGGGCTATGTGGAGGGACGCTTGGAGGGAGAAAAGTTGGTGATTGAGAATCGCTGCTTTCAAACTCCTCACTTTCGCAAAATGCACCTGGAACTGGCCCGAGCGGGATCCAATCTAGATATTCTGCACTGCGTGATGTTTCCTCGCCTCAGCTACGGACTCCCGATGTTTGGCTGCGATATTGTGGCGGGACGGGGCCAGATCAGTGCGGCCATCGTGGATCTATCGCCTGTGGTCGGGATCCCTGGAGGGTACGTTCCCACCCTGGAGGGACTCAAGTCTCAGTTCCAGCACTTCACCCAACCCCGCGACTTGCCAGATTGGGGATCCATTTTTTCTCCCTACTGTCTCTTTATTCGTCCAGCCAATCCAGACGAAGAGGATCATTTTATTCAACTGGTGGCGAACTATTTGACCCTGCACTGTCAGCAAGCTCTAGGCAGCGATCCAGCCCCGGATCCCCAGCAGGTATTTGCAGGGCAATACAACTATTGCACCCGCCAGCAGCAGAATGACCGAACCCGGCGAGTCTTGGAAAAAGCCTTTGGATCGGAGTGGGCGGAGCGGTATCTGACGACGGTGCTGTTTGATCTGCCGGAGCAACCGTCCAGTTAGCCCAGGATCCCCGGATCTGAATTGGGTGACTTAGTTTTGGCTGAGGGATAGACCCGCTTTAAAGTCCCAAAACTGAGCCAAGTCAAAGCTATTGATGAAGCCCAATTGCCACAGAATCATTTCTAACGGCCCACAGAGCTGCCGCTGGAGTTTGAGCGCTAGGGCCAGTTGCTGCGGCTGCAAGAGACCGCGCTGTTCCACAAACTGGTACAACTGCTCGTCGGAATGGCTTAAATGGGGGGAAACAGAGGAATACATTATACAGACTTGACTTCGGGTAACCTATACTACCCTACCCCTCTGCTGATGTAACGCCAATCCGCTAAAAAGTGACTGACCTTGTGGGAAAACGCAAGACTTTCTTAATGATCCTACTGGTGTGGCTACGTCTTAGCGCAATGAAGCTGGTTTCTGACCGAACCCCAATCATGTGAAAGTCTCCGCTGCAAGGTTGATCGCAACGGAGCTCAATGAGCAGGGATCCCCTCTGTACCAGGGAAAATGCCTGTCAGGAGGAGATCCCAAGAGGAGATCCCAATGGGTTGGATTAAGATCACTCGTTCAGAGGCTGATCTCTTTAAGCCCGTAGCATCCGCTCTTCGAGAGGGGGTAGGTAGCTGTCATCAAAAACATCATCGACACTAGGACGAGTATCGAGGCCAAACCCAGCCACCACCTGAGCAATCGAGCTATCGAGCCGATCGGGCACTACATCCCCCAACCCGTTCTCCATCACTTCCTCCGTCACAAAAAGCCGCTCGCGGGAGATATCCATCCGCAGCTTCTCGATGCTGGGATTGAGCACCTGTGCGTTGTCCCGAGCTTGATCTAACGCCACCAGCAGGCTGGCATCGGGTCGAGCCAGTGTCTCTTGCCATCCCCGCACATAAGCGCGTAAGAACGACTCCAGCAGTTCAGTCTTCTCGCTGGCAAAGCGGCGGGTGGTGATGATGGCATTGCCATACAAGTCAAGGCCGTAGTCGTTATAGAAGAAAGGCTCGATCTCTTCCAGCGGTGCGCCGGCCTGTACCAGATCGGGGATAGCAGAGGTCATAAAGCCGCTAATGGCATCCACTTGCCCCCCCACCAAGAAGGGTGCTCGCAGGGGAGGAGCCATCGAAGTCCATTCTACAGAGTCGGGATCCACCCCAACAGCATTGGCAAAGACAGGCCAGAGACGACGAGGGGCATCTCCTGCAGGAGCTCCCAACCGCTTGCCCACCAGCTGCTCGGGGGAGGTAATGCCGCTGGATTTGAGGGTGTAGATCCCAAAAGGAGAGCGATTGTAGTGAATGTAAACCGCCACCAAGTCAGAGTCCGGGTTACGGCTCATAAACTCGATCATGGAGTAGGGATCCCCTTCTCCCAAATCGTATTGTCCTGCGGCAATCTTGGTGATGGAGTCAGCTGAACCAAAGCCCCGCTCGACCGTAACTTCAATGCCTTCATCGGAAAAATAGCCCAGGCGATTGCCCAGAGCTATCGGGGTATCCATCGATGACGGTAACCAAGACAGGGTGTAGCGCAGAGTTGGTAGGGACTGAGCCACCAGGTAGGGCTGCCGCTGATTGGCCGCTGCTGGACGGAATAACCCTTGGGATCCTGCCACCGCCAATGGGGTAGCAACCATCAGGGATTGAAGAACTTGGCGACGAGAGATCCGAGACATAGGGTTAGGGGGGTACTAATACTAGCGAGAATGATCATTTGATTTTTTCCCCTTCACTGCTGTAGTGAACCATACAAAAAATTTGGGATTCAACCCGCTCTGCCTTTATCAGGGGATCCCAAGACTGCTCTCGCCCAAAACATGCTGTAGAAAACACCCCGACTGAGAGGGGACCCAGGCGATAAGATCAGAGCTGGCCTGTCGGCCTCTTGATTGCTCTCATCTTTTGTGTCTACATTCTCATGACATCTTCCCCTTCTTCGTCCACCTCCTCAGCTCCGCAGCCCAACCCAGATGATCAGGATCTCAAAGCCTTGCATGAGCTGAATGATCTGAAGGCGGCTCGCTTACAAAAAGCAGAGGAGATGAGGCAGCAAGGGATCGAACCCTATGCCTATCGGTTTGAGGTCACCCACTTAGCCGGATCTCTCCAGGAGCAGTTTGCTTCTCTGGCCAATGGAGAAGAGGATCCCACCCAGACGTCGATTGCGGGTCGGATTCTAGCCCGACGGGTGTTTGGCAAATTGGCCTTTTTTACCCTGCAAGATCGCTCTGGGGTGATTCAGCTCTATTTGGATAAGCAACGCATCAACGGGGGTATGGGTGAGGCTGCGTTTGACCAGCTAAAAAAGCTGACCGATGCGGGTGACTGGCTGGGGGTGACGGGATCCCTGAAGCGCACCGACAAAGGGGAACTCTCGGTGGTGGTGGATCGCTATGAGATGCTGACCAAATCTCTGTTGCCGTTGCCCGACAAGTGGCACGGGCTCAAGGATGTGGAGAAACGCTATCGCCAGCGGTATGTGGATCTGATCGTCAATCCTGAGGTGCGACAGACCCTACGAACCCGCGCCGCCATTGTCTCCTCCATCCGGCAGGCTCTGGATGCTCAAGATTTTATCGAAGTGGAAACCCCCGTCCTGCAATCGATCCCCGGCGGGGCAGAGGCTCGTCCTTTTGTCACCCATCACAATGCCCTGGATATGCAGCTCTATCTGCGGATCGCCACCGAGTTGCACCTGAAGCGGTTGGTGGTGGGCGGCATCGAGCGAGTCTATGAGATTGGCCGCATCTTTCGCAATGAGGGCATCTCCACCCGGCACAACCCAGAATTTACGTCATTGGAGCTATACCAAGCCTTCGCAGACTATCACGACATGATGGGCCTGACGGAGACTCTCATCGCCAACGCGGCTCAGGTGGCTTGCGGCACCACCCAGATCACCTATCAAGGGATCCCGATGGATCTCACCCCCCCCTGGCGACGGGCCACCATGCATGAGCTTGTGGAGGAGGCAACAGGGATCCAATTTCCAACGACACCTCTGTCTGAACACGAATTGATGGGTTTACTCCAGCAACTGGAGACGCTAAAAATCCCCAATCTGGATCCATCACATTCAGTTGGCAAGCTTCTGGTGCTGGCCTTTGAACACTGTTGTGAGGAAACTTTGCTCCAACCCACCTTTGTGCTGGACTTCCCGGTGGAAAATTCCCCCTTGACGAAACCTCACCGCAGCAAGCCGGGATTGGTGGAACGATTTGAGCTGTATATCGCTGGGCGAGAACTGGCCAATAGCTACTCTGAGCTGACAGATCCGGTGGATCAGCGACAACGCCTAGAGGCTCAAGCTGCCCTCAAAGCGGCTGGCGATGAGGAAGCCCACTACCTGGACGAGGACTTCATCACAGCTCTGGAGTATGGTTTGCCCCCCACAGGTGGCATGGGTCTGGGCATCGACCGCCTGGTCATGTTACTGACCGATGCTGCCAGTATTCGGGACGTGCTGGCCTTCCCCTTGATGAAACCAGAGGTCTGAATACTATAAAGTCCGGGATCCACCCATAAGGGATCCCGGACTTTGGCAGATGATAGTCTTGCTCCGCACCCAAATTAGAGGGGGCTAGAACTGGGGGTGGGTTGACTCGAATTATCTCCACGCACCACCGACTGCACCACAAAGAATCCAGCAGTAAAGCACCCGGTGACCAACAACAACGATAGGATCCCCCAGATCCAAAGGGACTGCTGCGCGGGTTGGCGATGACGTCCGCGATGGTAGACGGATGTGCCGTACCCTGAATCCGTTAAGTCCTCGCTCAGGTCTTGGTCACGAGTCGGGATCCCAGAGCCAAACAGTTCTTCCTCAGGGCTAATCTCCTCTCGCAGTGAGGGCCGAGTTGAGCGGCGACTAGAACGGGTGGGGGGTTCGGTGGCCTGGGATCCCCGCCAATTTTTGCTATCCCAACCTGGTTCTGTCAGTTCACCGATGGCTCCATCAGCTTGAGCGGGCAGAACCCGAGTCCGGCTGGCTGAGCGGGTCGGTCGAGATCGGGAGACACGGCTACGGGCAGATCTGGCGGAGGATCCCAGTGAGTCATCTGATGGCACAGACCCCAAAGACTCTAGGGCGGCTAGAGACTGCTCTCCGTCCTCTGCAAAGGGATCCAGAGGATCGGGGGCAGGGGCTACTGCTGCACCCTCTTGGCCGCTGCCACTGGTCTGGCTTCCGAGTGCCACACTGTCCTGCTGGCGGGTTTTGAGCTTGTCGAGAAAGCTGTAAGAAGATGCGGGAGCAGGGGGGACAGTAGCTAAGCGGGATGGACTTATGGATGCCTGAGATATTGATGCCTGAGATTGAGCTGGACTCTCATTGGCTTCCGCCAAGATCTGGAGACGGGTCAAAGCCCGATAGACATCCCCTTGAAGCTCCGAGGCTACCTGTTGCAATTCTTGTGCCAGCGTTTCGTTGTGGTTTTCCAGCCTGTGATTGCTCTGGGAAAGCTGTTGAACCTTGCTGCGGGCTTGTTCGAGCTCAGCCACCACTTTCTCATAGAGCACCGCTGGCACGGTACTGACCGTCCGTCCGGCTTTGGGAGCAGGCTGGCTGGGGTTGCCCAACGGCGGGATCCCCGTCCGGTTTCCTGCGGTGTTGTCTGCTCCAGCTCGAGAACTGTAGGACTCCCGTGGCTGAATCGTTGGCAGCGATTGCAGAGCTGGTATCGACTGGGTTGGATAGCGCATAGGGTGGATCCCCAAGGGGTGGGTCAAATTAAAAGGCTTAAAAGGCAGGCAGGTGAAAGGGGTGAGCCTCTGATGGTTCAGGGAAGGCTTAGTAATGGTTCAGATTAGTCAAATCTGAGCAGGACTAATCTACCGCCCTATCCAAATCAAAGCCAAACCCTGACAGATCGAGTCAAGCACTAGGGGTAGTGTCTTAAACCCAATAAGAGACAGCATAGCCCCAACCAGGAGAAATCGGTATCCATCCCAACGAAGATTTCGGGGCGCTAATCTGTGATCCCAACTGCGCTTGGGATCCCTAAGTTCTGGCGGACTTACCCATGACATGACAATAACTCCCCTAAAATAAGCCTTATGTATGAAGATGCTTTTACCCCCCTAGAGCCTCTAGACCAGATCTCCCCTCAGCCAGATCTGGCAGCCGATGTGGACGTGATGCTGGGTCAGTTGCGCCATCCTGATCCACGGGCCCGGATGCAGGCAGCTCGGATTTTTTGTGACGTGGAGGATCCCCGCGCCGTTGAGCTTCTATTGGACTTGTTACAGGATCCCTGTCCTTTGGTGCGGGTGAGTGCCTCCTATGCCCTGGGGCGTAATGCCAAGCCCGCTATCGTTGCTCCTGTCATTACCGCGCTGAAACAAGATTGGAACGGCTACGTGCGCAAGGGACTGGTTTGGGCGCTGGGCAATGCCAAGGATCCCGTGGGGTTAGAGGTATTGGTGGATGTGCTGGAGCGGGATATTACAGCGGTGCGCTTGTGGGCTGCTAGTGCGCTGGGGCAATTGAATCTGGCCGAGCCTGTGCTGCTGGAGCAGGGGGTCATGGCCCTGACTCAGTCGCTAGAACGGGATCCCGTGGCGGTGGTACGCAGCAATTGTGCCTGGTCAATTGGACAATTGTTGGATCGCTATCCATTGGAGTCCAGCTCCTTTGATCGCTTGAGACGAGCGTTACATCAGGTGTTGCGGCGAGCCATGCGCCAGGATCCCGATGTGGGGGTGCAATCTGATGCCCGCCAAGCCCTAGACAAACTAGCGGCCCAAGAGGATCTAGACGAATAGGGGTCTTAATCCTGTCTGGATCAAGGAAAATCAAGGGGACAAACCCATTCCTTCAAAAACATCTCCTGGCAGTGCTTCACCCAGCGCTGGAGGGATCCCAATAGGCCATAGCGCTATGTCCCCTTCCATCCTCCATCAGTCTGGAGCGGGCCTGGGGATGAGAGAGGGCCTGGGGATGAGAGAGGGCCTGGAGATGAGAGAGGGGAAAGCCTGAAAGAGGTTATCGTAAAGATACCACTCAGGAAACTCAACAAAACTTCACTATATCGTCGTTCGTATTCTATCCCTTCTCTCTGCTACCCCATCCCCCTGTGCCTGAAGACTTTCGCCTGATTCTGGATATTGTTCTTGTGCTGGCCGCCGCTGCCACGGGTGGCTTTTTGGCCTCTTTGTTTCGACAACCACCCCTATTGGGGTATCTGTTGGCCGGGATCCTGGTGGGGCCGACGGGACTGGGGCTGATCAAAGAAGTGATCCAGGTGGAGACGTTGGCTCAATTTGGGGTGACGCTGCTGCTGTTTTGCTTGGGGGTAGAATTTTCACTAGCTCAGTTGCGGCGGGTGCGGGGGATTGCCCTGGGGGGCGGCATCCTGCAGATTCTGATCACCATTGGCTTTGTCACCCTGTTGACCACAGCCTCAGGCATGGTGGACTACCCCGTCCAGGGGATCGTGTTGGGGGCTATTTTGGCCCTGTCCTCCACAGCAGTGGTGCTAAAAAGCTTGGCGGAGGCCAATGCCACCGATTCTGCTCAAGGGCAGGCCATGCTAGGGATCCTGATCGTGCAGGATTTGGCGGTGGGGCTGATGTTGGCGATGCTGCCTGCCCTCAACCATGCTCCTGAGGCGATGGGACTCGCCTTGGGTCGTGCGGTACTGGAGATTGGTCTCTTTGGGCTGGGGGCTTTGGCAGCGGGTATCTGGGTGGTGCCGGTCTTCCTAAAAATCTTGGCTCAGCGCGAGAGCAAAGAGGTGTTTTTGTTGGGGGTGATCAGCCTGTGTGTGGGCATCGCCGTCCTGACGGAAAAGCTGGGCATCTCCAGCGAGATTGGGGCGTTTGTGGCGGGGTTGATGGTGTCGGAGGTGGACTATGCCGACCAGACCCTCGACTATGTGGAACCGCTGCGGGATGTGTTTGCAGCTCTCTTTTTCGCCGCCATCGGCATGTTAGTGGATCCCTCATTCATCTGGGCACATCTGAGCTTGATTGCGGGCTTGGTGACGCTAGCGGTGGTGGGGAAGGTGCTGATCATCACCCCTCTAGTCAGGCTTTTTCGCTATCCGATGCGGACGGCGGTGTTGGTAGGGGTGGGGCTGGCTCAAATCGGCGAGTTTTCTTTTGTCCTGGCTAGTGAAGGACAAAAAGCGGGCCTGCTTTCGCACCACTTGTATCTGCTAGTGGTCAGCACCACGGCGATGACTTTGCTGGTCACGCCTCTACTCTTTCGAGCTGCTCCCACCCTGCTCGATCTGCTGGAAAATGTTCCGGTATTGGGATCCTGGCTAGCCGAGGATGATAGTCCCCGCGAAGTCTCGGCAGATCTGCCCCATCAAGATCATGTGGTGATCTGTGGTTATGGTCAGGTGGGCCAAGATATCGCCCGTCTCATGCAAGCCCGCCGTCAGCCCCTGTTAGTCATCGATCAGTCAGAACGGGCCATCCAGCAATTGCGAGAGCGAGGGATCCCGTATTTGTATGGCAATGCCGCCAGCGAGCTGGTGTTGCAGCGGGCCAATATTCCCCAGGCCCGAGCGATGGTGATCGGGATCCCAGATCGCTATAGCCTGCGGGTATGTCTGAAGCGCGCACTGGCGCTCGCTCCCAATCTAGACATTGTGGTGCAGGCTCCTGACAAAGCCGATATCGAGATGCTTTACCAACAGGGCGCTGCCGAAGTGGTGCAGCCCAACTTTGAGGCCAGCTTGGAGTTATGCAGCCATATTCTGCTGACACTGGGAGAGAAGGTGCCCGCCATTCAGCAGGAGGTGATGGCCATTCGGAACCGTCACTATGCCGATCTGCGGCCCCAGCGGCCCAGCTGTCTGATTCGCCCCCTCGCAAATCCTTCTTTGATCGAACTTTTGGCTGAACAAGATAATCCAGAGGATCCCCGATTGGATCTCTTTGGCTTGGATCAGTCCCTGCCTGAACCAGAGAATGTCACTTGAGATTCTCCCTGGAGGAGTTCAGTCTCTTGGTTAGATAATCACATAATAGGGATAACCGCAGGATTGCGAGGGGAAGGATCCCATGACAGATGAACAACTTAACCAACGCTTTGGCCAACTGGTCACCGCTCAACTGCGCTTCCAAGAACAATGAGTACCGGATTCTGCCCAGGGATGACCAAGCCGCTCTGATGTCTGAGTGGTTGGAATTGCTGCGTCGGCATTGGAACTACTCTTTGGGGCAAAGGCTGGATTGGCTGACGGCAACTCGTTGTCCGATGCGTCAGCTTGGAGGACAAAACTGTCCCTGAGACTGAAGTTGTGGCCATCAAAACGGCAGTGGGTATTGATGTGGGTCTTGAAAAGTTCCTCACCACCAGCAACGGTCAGATGGTGCC
>JBHJNR010000151.1:0-13259 GCA_050330615.1 Cyanophyceae cyanobacterium | reverse complement strand
CTTAAGCCCGTCGCCCCAGCCACAAAGGATCCAAAAGCGGCGTTGAAGGCCAAAAAACGGCCTGTGGTCAAGCCTGCTCCCTCCCCAGTGAGTAAGGTTGAGGCCACAAAAAACAAGATGATGGAGCTAAATAGCGGCAGCAATTCGTTGAATAAGGTGAGGGTATCTTGTAACCCTTGTTGGGACTGACTGAGCCGCTGTTGCTGGATATAGCTGCGCGACCAATGGGCAAAGGCCCGCGATTCTGCCCCTGCCACCTTGAGCTTTGAGATGCCGCCGATCAGCTCCACGATCAGGCCATTGATCTGGCCCGCCATCTCTTGCAACTGTCGTACCACCCGAAAGATCAACACCCCCAACAGGCTGCTAAACCCTAATGACACCGCCGCCACCACCAGTGCGATCAAGGCTAGTGAGACGTTGTAGTAGAGCAACAAGCCCAAATTCAAGAAGGCGAACAAGCTGGTCAACATGGTTTGCAGGGTGCTGCCCGTCAGCTTGCGTCGGATCTCGCTGATGGCTGAAACCCGCTCCACCAGATCCCCAGTGGCGTACTGCCGAAAGAAGGGCACCTCTACATTGAGCAGGCGATCCCACACCGCTGAACCTGTTGTGGCCTCGGCAAATGACTCCACCCGCAGGGTGGCATAGCCCTGGGTGAGTTGAAACATCAAGCCCCCAAAGGCACTGGCCAACAATGCCAGGGACATCTGAAACAACAGGCTGCGATTGGCATCAGGAATAGCCTGGTCAATCAGGATCGCCGTCGCCTGCGGTGCGATGAAGCCCAACAGGGTGGTGGCAGTGACACTGAGCACGATGGCGATCAAGTCCGATTGCCGTTTGCCCACCGCAAAGCGCAAGATATCCAGCACCTTGAGGGAGGTGAGGGGAAAGGAGCGATAGAGCATGAATGCTTCGGGATCCAGTCCTGCTGCTATCGACCGAGTAACGCCGGTGCGGGTCTGCAAAAAGGGATCGAAGACCACATAGCCATTGCCCTCCGGCAACAGAGCCACCGGCTGATGATCGGGCTGGGTGTACCCCACCAACGGCCCCGCATCCCGTTGCCACCACTCTCCCCGCAACAACACCCGCCGCATCCGTACGCGGGAGGCACGAGCAATGGCTTCTAGGGGATTTTTGACCTTGCTCATGTCCTCCGAGGCACTGGGGGGACGGATGGTGGCCCCCAAGGCTTGCCCCACCGCTGTGACCGCGATCATCAATGGGGATCCCTCGGCTGAGACCACGGCGGGCGGCATCAGGATGGTGGACAGGCCATCGATGGCATCTTCCATCAGGTCGAGGTTGAGCCGTTTGCGCTCCCGAAAGCGGGTGTAGGCTTCGATATCCTCCTGTTGGCTGAGCAGATCGAGATAGCGCAAAAAGTGGGTGTGCAACTGGGTCATCCCCGCTGCCAATTCCGCCGCCGTCCCCCCCAACGGGCGCAGCTGCACTTGAGCCGCCTCGACAGACTCCACCCACATGCGCGCACTGAGAGGGATCCCTGGCGAGTCTGGGGTCAAGACCAACTCCCGCTGTCCCACCCAATAGAGGGATCCCTGGCTGAGCTGGAGCCAGACACAGGATCCCTTGCGGGGCTGAAGGCTTTGGCGCGGGATCAGGCTATAGGTCTCGGTTTGGTCGGGCTTCGCCTGCAACGCTGCCGTTGGGGTCTGGGTCAGGACAGATCCCAATTTATCCAGCCAGCCCTCCAGCCCCTCTAGGGCAGCAGGCCGTTGGGCCTCCAGCTGTTGCCACAGGTGATCCTGGGTTAGTGGTCGTAAGGTGACCGGCTCGGCAGTGGTGCCCAACAGGCCACGCGGGCGACGGCTACGACTGGGTTCAATCCCCACCAGCACATCCCCCGCCCGAGCTGTGAACAGATACCGCCGGGATCCCGTCCATTCGCCATCACGCATCACCACGGTAAACACCGTTAGGGATCCCGATTCCACCACCCAAGCGGCTTGGCTGTCGGTGAGCAGGAGTTGCTGATTGATCTTGAGGGAGACTCGATTGCCTGCATCCCCTAACACTAAGGTCGATTTTGCCACTCGTTCCTGCACCATACCCACCTCACCCACTGACTGCTGTTGGCCCTGACTGGACTGATTGCTGAATTGATTGCTGAATTGATTGAGGGGCTTTACTCTTCCCCCTCGGCCTCGCCCCCCTCGGTCTCGACACTGATTAACCGTGCGTAGGCCCCCCCCATCTCCAATAGCTCCTCATGGGATCCCCGTTGGACGATTTTGCCTTTCTCCAAAACAATGATCTCGTCGCAATCACGGATGGTGCTGAGGCGGTGGGCAACGATGATGCAGGTGCAGCCCCGTCGCCGGATTTGTTGCATCACCTGTTCCTCGGTTTCTCCATCCAGGGCGCTGGTGGCCTCATCCATCACCAACACGGAGGGATCGTTGATCAAAGCACGAGCTAGCTCCATCCGCTGCCGTTGCCCACCCGACAGGTTGACACCACCCTCGATCATCTGGGCGTCATAGCCCCCTGGCAGGGCCAACACCACATCCTCAATCAGGGCATCCCGACAGGCCCGCACCAGATTTTTGTCGGGGACGGTGCTATCCCAAAGGGTGAGATTTTGCCGAATGCTGCCCGCAAATAAAAAGATCTCCTGCTCCACCATGGCCAAAGAGTCGGTCATGGAGCGGCGAGGCACCTGCTCCCGAAGCTGGCCATCAAACAAAATCTGTCCCGACCAAGGCTTGTATAGTCCCGCCAAGATCTTGGCCACCGTCGACTTGCCAGATCCGCTGCCCCCCACTAAGGCCACCCGCTGTCCGGGCTGAACATGCATCGAGAAATTTTGCACCAGGGGTGGCTCGACGGGGTTGTAGCCAAAGGTCAGATCCCGAACCTCCACCTCTCCCTTGAGGCGATAGTCATCCAGCAGGGCTGTGGCCTCGGAGATCTGCTGTTCGGCCTCCAGACTGATCGGATTGCCCAACACATCATCCAGACGGGTGAGGTCGCTCTCCAGATCCTGCAAAGAGCTGCCCAAGTTGAGCAAGGTGTTGATGGGGCCGATGAAGGATCCCAGCAGCCCCTGAAACGCCACCAACATGCCGATGGTGATCGCCCCATCCATTACCCGCAAGCCTCCTAAGGTCAGCACCAACGCCGTGGTCAGCCCGGATAACAACGAGGGTAAGACCGCCAGCACTTGATTCTGTTCCCCCAGCTCTTGGGTGGCATTGAGCCCTTTAGCGTTGTAGCCCGACCAGCGAGTAAAGAAGTCTGATTCCAGGGCTGAGGCTTTGAGGGTCTCGATCCCCATCAATCCAGAGATGGCTACCCCGGTTTCCTTACCGGATTCCACCCCCAACCGCAACGTCGCATCCACCCGTTTGCGGGCAATCGATTGCAGCGCAATAAAGTTGAAGGCAGACAACAGAACGATCAGCAGGGTCATCACCCCGTCGTACTGAAGCATGACGATGCCATAAAAGCCGATCAAAACTGCATCAATGACGGTGGTAGTGAGCTGACCCGATAACACATCGGCCACCTTGTCATTGAGGCTGATGCGACTGGCAATCTCTCCCGAAAAGCGCTGGGCATAAAAATCCACCGGTAGTCGCAGAATATGCCAAAACAATCGCCCTGAGGTGGCCACCGCCAACTTGATCTTTAGTTGACGCAAACATCGCAGCTGGATCCCCTTGAGAAACCCCCTCAAAATTGCCGTCAGTCCCATCCCCAACAGCAGGGGGCGCAGCCATTCCTGCCGACTTTCCACCAAGACCTGATCCACAAACACCTGGGTGAACACCGGGATGGCCAAACCAGGAATGACCAGAAAGAAGCCCGCCAAGATCGCAAATCCCAGTCCTCCCCAAGAGGTTTGCAAGCGACGATAGATCGCCCCCCAAGTACTGCGCTTGGATCCCCCTGGTTTAAAGTCGGGGCCTTTTTCAAAGACGAGCACCACCCCCGTAAAAGCTTCATCGAACTCCGCCATCGTTACCGAGCGAGGACCAGTGGCCGGATCATTGAGGAAGACTCGATCTCCGACAAAACCCTCCACGACTAGAAAGTGGTTGAAGTTCCAAAAAACAATATAGGGGGGGCGCAGTTGCCGCAGTCCTTCTAGATCTTTCTTGAAGCCTTTGGCCTCCAGCCCATAATTTCGAGCTGCCTTGAGGACATTGGAGGCTTTACTGCCATCCCGAGACACCCCACACTCCCGCCGCAGCTCTTCTAGCGGCACGATGCGGCGAAAGGCGGCCAGGATGATTCCCAAGGCTGCTGCCCCGCATTCGACAGCCTCCATTTGCAGCAGGGTCGGGGTTTTGATCCGCCCTCGAAAGGGAGCTGGAGCTTTGGCAGGTTTGGGGGCGGTGGCAACCATGATTTCAAAACACTGTTTTCAGGACAATCCAGTCTCAGTCCGATGTAGGACGGGTCAACTCAATACAAGCCCGTTAGGGAGCGCAAGATAGGAAACACAAAAGTGATGGGAGCCTGTTCTTCCACGGTGACCCGAGCGGTGGCGGTGGTGCCGGGGGTGATCTCAAGGTTGGGGCCTTGGGACGATGACCACTCATAGCCGCTGAAGTTACTGGGATCCCGTTGTAGATCGGCAGTTACCCCAATCTGCGGCTCGCGACCAAAGGCTTCTGCCATCTGCTCATTGCCCACCAAACTCAGGATCCCGGCTCGGGTGGCCGGAAAGGGATCCACCTCTTGAACGGTGGCCAAGATGCCGCCATAGCGTTCCCGCTGCGTGGTATCGGGTGTGATCTGCATGGGCATCCCCGGCTCCACCTTTTTGCCATCCCGCACCGGGAAGAATACCAAAGCTGTGATCTCTTGGTCGGGATTTTCTAGAGCGACGGAGGCTAAGCGCACCCCAGGCCCCACCGATTGGCCCGGACTGGTGATGGTCTCTAAGATGATGCCCGTCACCTCACTGCGGATCTGGCTGTTTTGCTCCAGTTGCAGCTCCAAGAGGGCGATGGAGTTTTGTACCTCCTGGAGCTGATTGTTGCGTTCGTTGGTGGCCTCCATATTTTGCTGTTCTAGAGCCCGCTCCCGCACCGACAATTCACTCAGCTGATTGAAGAGGGTGCCCCGTTCTGACGCCAGATCCACGATGCGATTGCGACTATCCAAGAAATTCCGATCCACCTCGATCCGCCGCACCTCCAACTGATCCAATTGGCTGCGCAATTCAGAAATACTGCGCAGATTGTTGAGGTAGGTCTGTTCTGCCTCCAGCACAGAATCCTGGGAGATGGCTCCCCGGTCTGCAAACAGCGCCTGGCGCGTTTCAAACCGTTCCCGCAAGGTGGAATCCAACTGAATGGCATCCTGGAGCCGTTCCTCCAGATTGAGGGCCTGTTGATCCAACGCTTGCAATTCCTGCTCCTGCAAGGCGGGATTGATGGTCTGAAGATCTGGTAACAGGGCGTCGATATCGCGGATCCGCTGTTCTAGACTTTGGCGTTGTTGACGGATCGCTTCTACATCAGCAGAGGTGCGCTGGGTCTGCATCCCACCCACCAGTTGCTGCTGGGTCTGAAGCTGAAGCAGACGGGCTTGGGACTGCTGAATCTGCGCCCTGACTTCGGCTTGCTCGATCACAGCGATCACGTCCCCCCGTTCCACCCGATCTCCTGCTGCAATCCGCAGTTCTACCAAGCGCCCCGAAACGGTGGCCTGAAGATCTTGTACTTGGCCGGGCTGGACAAAAACCCCCTGTCCCACCACCACCACCGGCAGACGAGCCAAGACGCTCCAAGCCACCCCCGCCACCACAAAACAGCCCAAGGTCATCAGGGCCAGCCAGTTGCGGGGGCTGACCACCCGCATCAACTGATCCAGCTGTTCAGGAGATGACAGCCGCTCTAAAGATTCCTGCCGAAAGAGGGCTTGCTGTTTTTTGTTCTGCTCCGCCATCTGTCAACCCCCCCTCAACCGTTGCAAAACCCATTCAAAGCGTGCGCCACCCACTGCCATCCCATCTAAGAGGGCCGGGTTGATCTCCTCTCCAAACTCTGCCGCCCCCAGAGACTCGCTGCCACTGTAGGTGTTGCGGCTGAGACTGGCTCGCAACCGATCTGCCAAAAATAGAGCTAAAGCTCGGTAAAAGCGAGCGGCAAATCCTACATCTTGCTTGAGATGGGCTCGCATCGCTTCTCCAGGGATCCTCAACACCCGTGAAGGCACCATCGCCCGCACCGATGCTGTGGGAGGCCGCTCATCTAAAAAGGAGATTTCTCCCACTGCCTCTCCCACCCCCAGCTCAGCCACCCTCTGGGATCCCGCTGTCACCAAAAAGCGCCCCTCCAAAACCAGGCACAAGGCATCCACAGGCCGACCCTCCTGAATCAGCAAGCCGTTGGGCTCCAGCGATTGCCGGGATCCCACCGAAATCATCCAATCGAGATCGCCATCACTTAACTCACTCAAGATGATCAACACCTTACGCATGAGTCTGTTAGCCCCACAAATGCACGTTATAAAATGCCAATCAAGCCGATCAGTTGCATCCAACAGTAGCAGCCAACCCCCCACTCTTCAACCAATTGTCAGCGTTGCTTATCCACTAGTCTTTGCGATCAAAAAAAAGGTCAACTAATCTCAAAAAATAAATCAGTTAGTGCTTTGATCCAGCCAGATCCCTATCCTGAATCTAATCATCCCCTAACAATCTTGGGTCATGTGCGCTAGCAAGTGGCAATCAATCAGCTCTGGATAAGGATCTGGTCTGATCGGAGCGGATGGGATTACATAGCCATTGCCAGCCACTTAGAATCATCATTGAGCCTTCTTTCTGGCAGGCTTGTCTCTCAGGAGAACGGGAATCTGAGAGCTAGATTTGCTGGTTTGCGGTAAAGTTCAAAACTAAGGGACAGCGTGCCCGGTCTTAGTTACAAAAGTTGATTCGTTAAATGTAGGCATGATGGGCATGAATCTGAAGGTCTGGTGGGTCAGTCTGGTGGTGAGCTGCATGAGCTGCCCTGCCTGGGCTCAGACCCGTGTGCCCAATCTGCCCCCCCTGAGTGAAATCAGGGTGCCGGATGCTCCGCCTGTCTTACCCGCTGACCCAGATCAATCCGTGCCCGAGGCCTTGCCGCCCTTGGTCACTCCTGGGGATCCCTTTGAAGTGCAGGTGCAGACCACCCAATCCCTACGATTGGTGGATGCTTTCGAGTTAACGATTGAGAACAATCCTCAGATCCAACAGGCTCGCCTTGATGTCCAGATTGCCCAAGTTGCCCTGGATCAGGAACAAACCGCTTATGCTCCGACCCTGCGGACATCAGGCGATCTGAGCTATTCCCAGCAGATCAATACCAATAATCTCTCCACAGAGTCGATCCCGTTGCCGCCGTTGCTATTGCCCGTTGCGCCGGGGCCGGGAGCTATCGTTTTGCCCCAAGGGGTGATTCCCCCTCAGTTTGATCAAGATCGGCTGGACTATCAAGGCAACATCCAGATCAACTATCGCCTCTTTGACGGGGGCTTTCGGGATGCGCGGACGCGGACGGCAGCCTTGCAGATTCAGATTGCTCAGTTGGGGTTGGAGCAGTTGGAGCAACAGGTGCGTTTGGATGTGGCGGATGCCTACTATGCCCTACAACAAGAGGACACACGGGTGGCCATTGCCGAGGATACGATTCGCTCATCAGAAGCCAACGTGCGGGATGCTCAGGCGGCTTTTGAGGCGGGCTTCGGCACCCGTTTTGATGTCACCCGTACCGAGACAGAATTGGCCAATAACCAACAGTTGTTGCAGCAATCACAGGGGTTTCAGCTCCAGTCACGCCGCCGCCTGGTGGAGCTTTTGGGGCTGGATCCCACTGCTGATGTGACGGCGGCAGATCCGATTGTGCCAGCCGCAGCCTGGGAATTAAGTCTGGAGGAATCGATCATCACGGCCTTCCAGAATCGAGAGGAATTTGCTGTGATCCAGACACAGGCGGCAATAGCCACCGAAGATGCCGAGATTGCCCGCTCTGGCCTCCGTCCTCAGGTGGACGCCACAGCCCAGGTCAATTTTTCCAAGGATTTGCAGATTCAGGGAGCTTTTGATGTCAATTATTCACTGGGGATCCGCTACGAGATGGCTTTGCTGGATGGGGGGGTGACCCGGATCGGCGTTCGGCAGGCGGAGCTGCGATCTGAGCGGGAGAGTCTTGTTTTTGATGAAACGCAACGGTCGATTCAGCGATCTGTGGAGGATGCCTTTGTCTCCCTCACCACCGACTTGGGCCGGATTGCCTCTGCCCGAGATAGCGTCGTGGTGGCGCAGGAAAGTTTGGAGCTGGCCCAACTGCGATTTCAAGCGGGGGTGGGCACCCAGACCGAGGTGATCAGTGCGGAGGTGGCTTTGACCCAAGCTCGCGCCAACCTGTCGGAGGCGATTTTGGGGTACAACCGAGCCTTGGTACAGCTCCAACGGGCCACCAGTGGGTTCTAGAGCTGGGTGAGGAAATTACCTTTCACCACGGGATCCCTATTTTTTGGCCCTGATGAGGATGTAAGGTGAAGATTGAGCTTTCATGAACAGGCTCACCGTCATGTTGATACTGCCTTGGTGAGGACGCCGTGA
This sequence comes from Cyanophyceae cyanobacterium, assembly GCA_050330615.1. Taxonomy (GTDB): domain Bacteria; phylum Cyanobacteriota; class Cyanobacteriia; order Thermostichales; family Thermostichaceae; genus JAAUUM01. Next base: position 4,672 of record JBHJNR010000151.1, on the reverse strand, counting down.
ACCTTGAAGAACTGGAAGAACTGATGCAGAAGGCCATCCAGGCCGCCCAGCGCTCGTTCAATACCATCCGCACCGGACGAGCTAGCACCAGCCTCCTGGATCGGATCCAGGTGGAGTATTATGGCGTACCCACAGGCTTGAAGTCTCTGGCCTCTATCTCCACCCCTGACTCCAGCACCATCACGATTCAGCCTTTCGACAAGTCCACCATGGCTAGCATCGAACGAGCCATCTCCATGTCAGATTTGGGTCTTAATCCCAGCAATGACGGTAAGGTGATTCGCCTCAATATTCCTCCTCTGACCGAAGAGCGACGCAAAGAGCTGATCAAATCGGTGGGCAAATTGGCTGAAGAAGGTCGGGTCTCCATCCGCAACATCCGCCGAGATGGCATTGACGATGTGCGCAAACTGGAGAAAGCTTCTGACATCTCGGAAGACGAATCCGGCGATTTGCAAGATCAAATTCAGAAGATGACCGACCGCTACACCAAAAAGATCGACGAACTCTTGGTCGAAAAAGAGAAAGAGATCAGCACCGTATAGGCTCAAAGGCCTTTGTGTCCTCAGTTCAACCCCCTTGATCAGGTTCCTGGTTTCACCTCCTTATCTTTCACCAGCTCTTCCCAGAGGAACACCCCTGGAGCAAAATTTTTGGGATCCGGAAGCACTTTTCGGATCAAGATGCTATGTTAGAAACAATTCCAAAAGGCTACTTCATACTAAGTCTGACTTAGGACTTTAGCTTCCTGAACCCCCCAATGGACTTCCATGATGGGCTAGATGTAATAAACCATGACAGTTCCTTTTCCCCCTCTGCCTTTGTCTTTGCCCGAGGCCACTTCTTTAGAAGATGCCTATGAGCGGTGTCGGGTGCAAAATCTGCGCCTCAGTCGGCAACGTCGCTACATCCTGGAACTGCTATGGGAGTGTCGCGAGCATCTGTCGGCGCGGGAGATCTACGATCGTCTCAACCAAGAAGGCAAGCTGATCGGCCACACATCGGTCTACCAAAACCTGGAAGCCTTGGCCAGTCATGATGTGGTGGAGTGTCTCGATCGCTCAGATGGTCGCCGCTATGGTTGCCAAACCCATCCCCATAGCCACATCAACTGCACTGATACCCAACGCATTGTCGATGTGGAGATTGAGCTGCCTGTCGAGGTTCTCAAACAGCTTGAAGCACAGACAGGCATTGCCATTGAGGGCTACCGGATTGAGTTTTATGGTCGAGAAAAGGGCTAATACTCCTTCGGGTAGTTAGACAAGGGGCTTAAGCCCCTTGTTGGTTGGTCGTGGGTAAAAACCTAGGGATCCCTGGCCCTAGCCCCCTGCTGCCTGGCGGTCTGATGGCTATCCAGGCTTCTTGTCGGCGTAGCCTCGGGGGGTGATGATCCATCTGGGTTGACCCTGCTCTGGTTCACCGCTGGGGTAGATAAATGAACTGCTGTTGCCCACCAGTACCAACGTCAACATATCGATGGTTTCGGGATCCATTTGCCCCAACGTGGTGATGTGGATGGATTCTCCGTCTCGATACAAGGATCTGGCGATGGCCACTGGTGTATCAGGATCCCGGTGCTGAAGCAAGATGGCTTGCGCCTGCCGGATCCCTACCGTGCGGCGCTGAGATCGCGGGTTATAGAAAGCCACGACAAAATCGCCTTGGGCTGCCGCCTGCAACCGATTTTCGATCACAGGCCACGGGGTGAGTAAATCCGAGAGAGAGATGCAGCAAAAGTCATGCATCAGGGGTGCCCCCAGTCGGGCCGCTGCCGCTTGAAAAGCGGACACCCCTGGAAAAATTTCCACTAATACTTCCACCAGAAACTCCTTCGCCGGATCTTGGTCTTTTTGTACTGTTTGTTTTTGTACTGCTTGCTTGGGGGCTGCTTGGCTGAGCCGCTCTAGCACCAAGCCCCCCATGCCATAGATACCAATGTCGCCAGAGGAGACCACCGCCACCCGCAGCCCCCGCCGCGCCAACTGAATGGCCCGATCCGCCCGCTGTACCTCTTTGGTGATGGGACTGGCCTCAATCACCTGGCCGGGATGCCACAACGGCTGGATTAAGTCCAGATAAAGCCCATAGCCCACCACCACATCCGCCTGAGTGATGGCTACCCGTGCCGCTGCCGTTAACTGGGTCAAATCCCCTGGCCCTGTGCCCACCAAAGCCAGGGATCCCTGGCGAGGATTGTATTCATGAGCAGCACGAGCAATCGCCACCGTACAAGCCCCTGGGGATCCCGAGGTGATTTGCTTAGTCACCACCAAGGTCTCAGCCTGGGCTGCACAAAGCGCCGCCGCCTCTGCTACAGAAGGGGATCCCACCGCCGCTCGTACCACCTCAGAGGGATGGGGCACCTGCTTTGCCGCCAACTGGTCAGACCCAAACAGACGCAAGGGCCAGCTGTAGCGCTGACACAAGGCCAGTAGCCCCTCTTCGTCCTGCTTCAGCTCAATAGTGGCCAAGCCTGCAATGGACTCAAAGGCCAGCTCGGCGGATTGTAAAGCCGCTCGGATCCCTTGCTCGATTAAGTCTGCCGGGGTGTTGCGCTCACAGCCCACCCCCAGCCAGAGGGTACGGGGATGCCATGCCACCGTTGGGATCCCGTCGGCAGGGGCAATCCCATCCGAGATCCAGAGGCGGGCTTGGGCCTTGCCATTCCCAAAGATAAGAGAGTGCTGCTCTGGCAGTCCTTGCCGCCACAGATCCCAGCCACAGGTTTGAGTCACTGCCACCGGATCCCCGCTCACAACAGCCGCCATCACCGTCGTCCAATCCCCGCTGCCTTTGTGCCAACCATAGGGATCCCCCAACAGATCGAGCGAGGGTAGCTCTTGCCCCTCTGAAGCTGAGGTGATGACCGGAGTTACCCCCAGCAGGGCAGCAATCTGTCGAGCCCAGGCATCCGCCCCCCCTTGATGCCCGCCCGTCAAGCTCACCACCCAGCGGCCCGATTGATCCACCGTCACCACACCGGGATCCCGACTTTTGTCGGTCAGCAGCGGGGCGATCAACCGAACTGCCGCCCCTACCGTTACGATCAACAAACAGCAATCCACCTGCGACCACTGGGCCTGTACCGCCTCCGCTAGGGATCCTGTGATCACTCTGGTCACAGATGGGCTGGTCACAGATGGGCCAGTGTTAGCAGACTTAAGAGCTTCAGCATGGGCTGGTTTCGTCCAGATCTTAGCCTCCGGCAGTCCATCCAAGAGGGACAGAGCCAGCCGAAAACCCCTGGCTGTGGGGGCAAAAAAGGCAATCTTCATTTCGGGTGGGGAGTCAAGAGTGGGGAGTGACCAAAATCTCAGTCAGGGCGGGCTTTAGCTGGGGGTAAGTGAATTGAAATCCTGCCGTCTCAGCAGCAGCTGGCAGCACCCGTTGACCCGTCAACACCACCTGAGCAGCCTCCCCAAATAACATCTCTAAAGCAATTTCGGGTACCGGTAACCAGGAGGGCCGACCCATCACCTGCCCTAAGGTGTGGCAAAAATCCGCCATTGTCAGCGGCTCGGGCGCAGTGCCATTCAGGACGCCGCTTACCCCTTCTGTCTGCAAGGCAAACACGATCAACTTGACCAGATCATCCCGATGGATCCAGGAGAGCCACTGGGATCCCTGGCCAATTGGCCCCCCCATGAAGGCTTGGAATGGCCCCACCATTTGAGCCAATGCCCCTCCCTCAGCAGCCAAGACGATGCCCGTGCGGAGCATTACCACTCGGATCCCTAACTCCTGAGCGGGCTGAGCGGCTGATTCCCAATCTTGAGTGAGCTGAGCCAAAAAACCTTCACCAGGGGCACTGGTTTCCACCAACGCAGTATCATCGCGGGGGCCGTAATAGCCGATGGCGGAGCTATTGATCAAGACTTGGGGTTTCTGGTCTAGCTGGGCCAGTCCCTGCACCAGTGCCGCCGTTACCTCTACTCGGCTGCGACGGATCTCCACCTTCCGTTCTGGTGTCCAGCGTACCCCCGCCAACGGTGCCCCCACGAGGTTGATCACCCCATCGGATCCCTGGAGCTTGTCCGCCCAAGAGGTGGGATCCAACGGGTTATATCCGGCGGTGCCCAGTCTGGGGGAAGAGGCTAATGTTTTGGCGGTGGTGGCGGGATCCCGGCTCAAAACTTGGACGGTGTGGTTTTGCTCCAGTAACACCTGCACCAAGCGTCGACCAATAAACCCACTTCCTCCAGCAATGGTGATACGCACAGATGGATCCCTGGTTGAGACAACAAAGGCCAGTCCCACGGTAGGGCCAGCTCTTTGTTATCCTATCGCGCTGGGGGGAGTCCCTTGGGCTGAAAAGGTGGATGGCTATGGCATCTCCGGGGCGATTTCAGAGAATATAGTTTGTTCACAAATCACATGAATCATGCTCTGAAATATCCACTACCCTGGATATCTGATGTTGTCGAATACATCTTCAGTCAGATTAAAGACTGAAAAGTAGCTTTATTGTGTTTAAAAACATAGACATTAAGTTGAAATTATTTTTAATGCAGACTTCAAACTACCTCCAGAGTTTATATCCTTACTTTCTATCTATAACGATTGCACAATAGCCGCAATCTTTGGATTCAAGATCGGTAATTCTTGCTCTACAGCTACCCAAACAATATCGAGGTCAATCTCAAAGTAGTTGTGAGTCAAGATGTTTCTC
>JBHJNR010000150.1:0-28350 GCA_050330615.1 Cyanophyceae cyanobacterium | reverse complement strand
AGAATCACCAAATAACGACCATGCCGCAACCGATTGCGATAGGTGAGGGCATCCCCGCCCCCTAGGGCCAACCCGACGCCACCCCCCACAAAGATGCTGCCCATGGCTCCCCCAATCGCCCCCAGGATCCCGCCGATCACATGGTTGCCCACCGATCCCGCCCAGGCAAAGGTTTGCAACCCACTCAAGATGCTGAAGCCCACCCCGCCCGCAAAGCCAAACGGCACCAGCCAAAAGGACATCAATGTCATCTGTTGTTGAGCCGGTTCATTGGGATCCACCAGCCCGTACTCATCAGCACTCTTGTAACCCCGTCCCAGGATGCTCAGCTGAGCTAACGGGATCCCGGCGTCTTCTAGGGCAGAGTAGGCGGCCTCCGCTTCAATGCGATTTTGCAGAACAGCAATTAGATAGCGCATGAACAGACCGGGGGTGCTTTCCTCTCCATTGTCGCAAAGGTTGGGAGAATCTTCAGACCTGAGCCGGATGAGAGTCAGTCAGGTAAAGACTCTGGCAACCTATCGATGCGCACAAAAGCGATCACTTGCAATTGCTCCGGATTAAGTTCTAACTGCAACACCCGCAAGGTGATGCCCTGCTCAGCCAACACCCGCAGATCCAAAACCTCCGTCAGCCCCCCCAAAAAAGCCCCAGCAATCTCACGGGGCACGGGCACTGAACCCACAATAAACTCGGGATCCACCAGACGCAGGGTTTGACCTGATTCCACCGCAATACCACTGATAAACTCGATCTCCAGCTGGTCAAGATCCTCTCCCGCCAGGGTCTTTTCCACCAGCACCGCTGACAACCGCACCTGTTGCTCGGGCAAGAAGGCCACTTCCGGCTCCCGCAGATCAAACAGGGATCCCTCTCCTTCTGAGCGAGAGGCAAAGGGCAGATCGGCCTCAATATCTTCAAATTGAGCCAAGATCTCTGGATCTTGCAGGGCTTGATTGAGATCATCAACCCGGATGGCGATCCGAGCAGCGGCCTGCAATGGTTGGTTGAGGGTAAGGGATCCCAAATCGACAAAGATCGGATCCGTCTCCAGTTCAAACACATCCACGCGGGGAAAAGGCTGACGATGCAGACCTCGGGCCGCAATCAGCACCCGATCCGCTTGGCCCGCCAAGATTTGGGTATTGGGGATGCTCTCAACCCTAACCTCCAGCACCTCCGCTTGATCCAGCTGATCTAACAACAGCTGACGGGCGGTCTGGTTGGCCCAATATCCCCCTGTCCCCCCTAACCCGGCCAAGAGAGCCAGCAAACCAGCAATAATCTCCACCACGACACCTACATAAGGATCCCTTTCTAGATAAGCATATGAGTCAGGATTGACGAATAAGTCACGTTAAAGGGCTGCTGACCGGATGGTTGCAACACCCTCACTCTGCTGATTAGCGGAATGGTCTAGAGCGATTAGAGCTGCCGCCAGTTGGGGATCCGGTTCACGTGCAACGGGAGACCACAGCACGGTGATGTCAGGGTCGATGCCCTCATGGTTGATGTCATGACCTGAGGGGGTGAGATATTTGGCGGTGGTAACGGCGATGCCCGATCCATCCGGTAGGTCAAACAGCGATTGAATCAACCCCTTGCCAAAAGAACGGGATCCCACCAGTTGGGCGCGGCCACTATCTTGTAGAGCACCGGCCAAGACCTCGCTAGCACTGGCACTGCCCCCGTTGATCAAAACCACCAAGGGATCCTGCACTAGGTCTTGATGGGAGGCTGAGATGCTGTCCACAATGCCATTACGCCCCATCACCTGTACGATGTCCCCTTCTGGGATCCACAGCCCTGCAATCTCGATGGCCGCTTGCAAGAGACCGCCCGGATTGTTGCGTAAATCCAAGATGTAAGCGCTCACCCTCTCTTGTTGAGCAGCGGTGAGAGCGGCCCGCATATCGGCGGCAGAATGACCATTGAACTGGCCGAGGCGAATATAGGCCACTGGGGATCCCGCCTGGGTCTCGATAATGCTGGCCTGGACAGGGTTGATCTCGATGGTGGCTCGGGTCAGGGTGACATCCACCACCTCATCTTGGCGGGCCAGGGTGATGGCGATCTGAGTATCTGGCAGCCCCCGCAGGGCCTCCGCCACATCATCCAGTGACCAGCCTTGTACCGGCTTCCCCGCCACCCCAATAATCTGATCGCCACTAAGGATCCCGGCAGCTTCGGCAGGGGATCCCACCATCGGGGTCATGATGATCACTTGACCGTCATCATTGATGGCAATTTGGAGACCCACCCCGCTCAATTCTCCAGCGGTGGAGGTTTGCAGACTGTCGTAGCGATTGCGATCTAAAAAACGGGTGAAGGGATCCCCTAAGCTGGCCAACATCTCCTCGATAGCCGCATGGGTGGCCTCAGGGGTGCTCAGATCTCGGGCCAATAAACGCTGTCGCAATCCCCACCAATTTTGGTGATTAAAGGAGGGATCCACGTAGGCTTTATCCACATACGACCACGCTGCTGCCACCACTTTTTGACCGTCACTCCAGGCTTGGGCACTGGTGGATTGACAGGCGGTCAGCATCACAATCAGCAGCAGACAGCATAGACCCAGCAACACGTTGGGCCTTGGGAGGCGGATTCCAGATAGTAGACGGGTCAAGACTCTTATCAAGTTCACAACACTCCCCTTGTTGACCTCCCTCAGGTCTGACGCTGCCGAGCGAGGTCTTTAATTTCTCAGTGTATCAATCCCTCTTGAGGAGTTTTCAGTACCAAACGTCTTAAAACAAATCTTTGCGGCCCCGCAGTTGGGCGAAGGCGCGCACCGGATCGGAGATCCCCATCGCTTGATGTAACTGGGGCTGATCCCAGTGAAAGAAGGGATTGGTGCGTTTTTCGAGGCCAATGGTGGTGGGAATGGTAGGGATCCCGGCAGCGCGGTCTACTTTCACTTGATGCCATCGTTGGATCAGATCCCCATTGTCACTCTCCACCGTTCGGGCAAACTCCAGGTTTTTGAGGGTGTACTCATGGGCGCACCAAACTTGTGTCTCTTCGGGTAAGCTCCGGAGTTGCTCCAAGGACTCGATCATCTGTTCTGGGGTCCCTTCAAAGATCCGTCCACACCCCCCGGCAAAGAGCGTGTCTCCACAAAATAGATGGCCCGATTGAGAGAAGTAATAGGCGATATGCGCCCGTGTGTGACCAGGGATAAATAAAACCTCTGCCATCTCATTCCCCACCTGGAGCCGATCCCCTGCCGTCAGTGATACCGTTTGGCCAGGGATCCGCCCTTGATCATGGATCCCGGCATAGACCTGGGCCTGTGGATAGTGCTCAAGGAGTTCCAGGTTGCCGCCGATATGATCGGGATGGTGATGGGTATTCCAAATTGCCACCAATTCACACCCCAACACCTGCAAGGCGCGCAAGACTGGCTCTGCCACCGCCGGATCGACGACGACTGCTGTACTGGTATCGGGATCCACTAATAAGAAAATGTAGTTGTCCCGCAGAACTGGGATCCGGGTGATTTCCATGAGGATTGCGGATAGAAGCAGATAGAGATGATTGACTTCATGAAAGCACAAGGGTGAAAGTTGCCAACTCATCAAAGCTCCCAAGGAGTCAGGATCTCGCAGCCTGTTTCGGTAATCAAAAGGGTATGTTCAAACTGAGCTGAGGGGATCCCTCCGGTGCTAACCACCGTCCATCCATCTGATAGCACCTCCGAGCGAGTTTTCTGGGCACAGACAATCGGCTCTAGGGTCAAGGTCATGCCTGCTTTCAACATGGGATCCGGTGCTTGGGGTAGCCTGACATGGGGCACCACAGGGTCTTCATGAACATTGCGGCCAATCCCATGCCCGACATAATGAGGCACGATCCACCCTCCCCGCACCTGCACATAGTCCTCGATCACCCCTGACACTGTTTGCAACCGTATTCCGGCCCGAATCACATGGATCCCAGCCCAAAGTGCCCCCTGTGCCATCTCCATCAGGGCTTGATGCTCAGCAGGTAAGGGATCCATGCCCATGGTCATGCAGGCATCCCCATGCCAACCTTCAACACAAGCTCCCAAATCAACCGAGACCAAATCTCCCGGCTTGATCCGGCGAAAGCGAGATGGGATCCCGTGGGCCATTTCGTTGTTGAGACTGACACAGACGGTGGCGGGAAAGCCCTGATAGCCTTTAAAGCTGGCGGTGGCTCCACACTGCTCTAGCCGTTGGGCCGCATAGGTATCAATATCTCCTGTTGTCCAGCCTGGTTCCAGTTGTTTCCCCAGCTCAGTCAATATCTGTCCCACAATGGCTCCGGCCCGACGCATATGCTGTAAGGCCAAAGGTGTTTTACGCTCAATAGTTCTCACAGAATGGGCAAACGGAAACGATGATTCTAGGTATAGCAGTTATGCCCTTAACTGGGTCATCTTAGTTGAGTCATCTTAGCTGGGTCATCTTAGAAGAGCGGTAAACTCTCTCTGTCCAGGAGATCATCCTAACTATTAAACACACACTCTTGCTGCTTTCTCTAGATTGGCACTCTTCCAAAAAGACAAGATTTGCTCCGCTACAGATTGATAGTCAAAGTAATGGAAAAAATGGGATCCCTTAGGGTCACACCAAAGTCTATCCACGGGCCTCAGATAATCCTGCCATATGACTTGAATGCTAGGATCGACCACAGGATCCTCACCCCCAAGACAGATTAACGTAGGAACTATTAATCTAGACTCTGTCAAGATGGCAATATTGAGTAAAGAATGAGGATTGGGAGATGAATCTAAATCGTTTTCTAATCCTTCCGATAGACATTGCAACTGGAAACGGCAAAGTGGTCTTCCTGCTAATATCTTGGCTGTGTGAGTGAGCAATTGAGAGCGGCTGCAGGGAATAAGTTTTCGCTGGACATAATAGTGGGTATGCCAGGTCAGACCAGGTTGGGGTGAGACAGATAAGAGCACCAGTGATTTGACTCGCTCTGGGTGGACTTGGGCATACATCTGGGCCAGGATCCCGCCTAGTCCATGCCCAATCAGATGAACGGGATCCTGACGAGATTTAAGATAGTCATGGAGCAAGATAATGGCTGTATCAAGGCAGCAGGGTTCATCTAGGGCTTGTTGATAATCCCAACAGGCGATAGAGCTATAACGAGATAAGGCTCTTGATAAAGGTAAATTTAAATACTGGAGGCTATGCGATGCTCCAACAACCAAAGTGTTAGGAATAGACGCCTTATTCATCATCATTCACCCAAACTCACTAAAGATTTATCAAACAACTGTGATCAGACCTGTGATTAGATCTGTGATTAGATCTGGGGCAAAAGCCTGTAGCTATTGTTTGTCACCACAGGCTTTTCTCAATTGCCACTAGCAAACTCAATCAAAGATCGATTGATGTTGAATCCTTCAATTACGATGCTTTCGTGGTGGGGCCCACAGAATTCAAAGCCCTTTCCACCTGCTTGAAGTCAAAGCCCATCGCTCTGATCGCATGCCACAAATGTCCCTGAAGGAAGAAGAAAGCCAGATAGAAATGGGCATTTGCTAGCCATGCACGAGCGGTATGGGCACCTAAGGGCAGATTGATCGTATCAGCAAAATAGGGAGCTATCCCCAATTTCACCTCCAGAGGGGGGCCATAAAACTCAGGCGGATAAGCCAGAGTATTGACGGCACAGAAGTAGGACGCCACGAAGCCTGCTAGAGCAATTCCCCCCAAGGAATAAGACAAAATAGCTTCTCCTGAGAAGGTAAGGACACGCTTGGCCCAAGGTAATGGCGGCGTAACGATATGCCAGATACCACCTGCAATCAAAAGTAAGCCAACATAGATATGTCCACCCACCAAATCCTCTAAGCTGGTGATACTAGCAAAATGAGTCTGATATCCATAGATCACCATGGGATCCAAAGTTGGTGACACAACGGTACGGACTAAGTGCTGGGTGGAATCATAGAGGCCTCCCCAATACATGGCCTTACCTGCTAACAGCAAGGCTCCTGCCCCCAAGAATAACAAGTGATGCCCCAAAATCAGGCCCAATTGAGCTGGGTCATCCCACTCAAAATGAAATCTTCGAGCTTGTCCTTTGGCATCTTTAAGATTGGCGGATCCTTTGATGGCATGAAACAGTGCACCAGCCCCCAATACTGCACTCGAAATCAAATGGATGGCCCCAATCACAAAATAGGGGTAGGTATCCACAATGCTGCCTCCCTCTCCAACCCCAAAACCTAAGGTGGCCAAATGAGGCAATAAAATCAATCCTTGGGATCCCATGGGAATCTCAGGATTGTAGCGGGAAATCTCAAACCAGGTAAAAGCTCCAGCCCAGAGGGTCGTCAAAGCAGCTTGGGCCACATGAGCAGCAATAAACAATCCAGACAGGGTGGCAAAACGAGCATTGCCTGCATACCATTCATAATTCACATTGTCTTGGGCATACGTTTGCATCAGAGTCTCCTTTTAACTAAAGAAAAGGTTTTGCAAATGACAGTTTCTATTCAAGTTGTCATTCAAGTTGGAGTGCAAAATATTCCCCATCCAAAGATGGACATCAGGAATCTTAGTTGGGAGCCTAGAGGCCAAAAGCAGGCTTGAGTTGAGCTACCCATTGCTGAACCCGGCTTTCCGTCAGTTCTGGCTGGTTATCTTCATCCAGTCCTAAGCCAACAAACTTTCCATCCCGACAAGCTTTGGATTCTGTAAACTCATAGCCCTCTGTGGGCCAGTGACCCACGGTTTGACCACCGCGCTCGGATATCTTTTCTTCTAGGATTCCAATGGCATCTAAAAAGTTGTCAGGATAGCCAAATTGATCCCCCACTCCGAAATAGGCCACCTTTTTTCCAGAAAAATCTATCTCATCAAGGGTGGGGTAAAAGCCATCCCAGTCCCCCTGTAACTCACCGATATTCCATGTTGGGCAGCCCACAATCAAGTAGTGGTAAGCACTCAAATCATCGGCATCCACGTCGCTAATATCATGCAAATCGACTTGCTCTTCTCCCAACTGCTGCTGGAGCATCTCGGCAACGGTTTCCGTATGTCCGGTTTGTGTGCCGTAGAATAATCCAATTTTTGCCATCGTTTTCATACTCCTGATGAAGTGCAAACTGTGTCTTCGGCCAATAAAACTCTGGTTTTGGCACTCTGAGTTGAATTGACCCATTGCTTGGCCAGAACAATGACTGGGCGAAAAAATTACTTAGGCAAACCAATGGATAGGCTGCTAACGACCCCTGTCAAAAAAATAGGGCTAATGACTCTGGGATCCAGTTTCACTAGCCCCACTACGCCAAAGGGTTGCAAAAGCCTTATTAAGTCTTACTAGCAATAAGCCAGTTGTCCAACACCATATCGCTAATGAAATAAAATTGCAATAGACTTGAGGCCAATTAGTCTTTTTTTGGGGATCCCTGAGGGGGATCGAGGCTTGGTGGCGGGGCTGAGAGTGAGTCTGATCCCTGCTCTCTCTGGGTTGCAGGATTGATTGAGCTAGGCAAAGGTGGGACGATAGGTCGGTTTCGATTGACCCATCCGGTGACTAGCGCCAGAAAAAAGACACCTAACAAGGCCAGCCCTAGCAGGATCCGGCCCCCAGACATGACTCCTGCCCCCACAGCCACCACAGGAGGATCCGAGAGCAGAATACTCAGGAAGAGTGCGGGTAAAAACTGTCGCCAAGGGGTCTTGGTCAAGCCGACGGCATAGCAGACGAAATCAAAAAGTCCCGTCATCAAGAAGGCGGTGATTAAAAAGGGGTTGTTCTCCAGATGCCGTTGACTCAAGGTATCCACCCGGCTCATGAACCCCTGACCCACGAGTCGCGCCACAGCTTTGCGCCCCCAACGGCGAGCGATCCAAAAGTTGATGGGACAGGCCACCATATCTGCCGCCACGATCACCATCAAACCGGGCCAAAAACCCAATAATCCCCCAGCCAGGATGGAATAGACGGTACTGGGAATGGCTGGGAACAGAATACTGGTTAACCGCAGCCCCATCAGTGCTAACGGTGCCCATACGCCGAACTGCTCCACTTGGCCGCGAATTCGTTCCACCCCTAACCAATGGATCCCCGCCATTAGAGCCAAGAAGAGGATTGCTATCCCAATGATGCGCAGGGATCCCAGCCAGTTTGTTTTCATGGACAACGTCTTTCCCTATTGAGAATAATTACTTGCAAATTTACGAAGGGGCTGGTAGGCTTACAGGCAAATCTAGATGACTATAACTTTCAGTAGTGGCTTATTTCAATGACGGTTTGTCCAACCTTGAGCAGGGCTGATCCCATGAGGTCAGTTCAGACTCCATCTGTCCAGAAGACTTGAGTTCCCATCGAACTATTGGGTTCCTGATGCGCTTATTGCTTCCTTTGTCTTTTCTTGCTTTGTCTTGGCCCTTATGAAGCTCTTAACTCTTTCCCCTAATGCCAATCCAAGAGACCAATCTAAATCTTCCCGACAAGGCTGGATGCTATTTGCCCTACTAGGGGTAGTGCTGATTATCATCCTGATTCTCTCGGTTTCACTGGGGGCGGTACGCCTGGATCCAGGCCAACTGTGGAGAGCAGTTTGGCGATATGGGGATCCCGTTCACCAGACAATTGTGTGGGATCTGCGTATGCCCCGAGCCTTGCTATCGCTACTGGTGGGAGCGGCATTGGGAATGGCAGGAGCTTTATTACAGGGGATGTTGGGCAATGGCTTGGCGGATCCCTATTTGTTAGGTATCTCAGCCGGAGCGGGCTTGGCGGCGGTGGGGATGCTGACACTGGGAGCCTGGACAGGATTGGTGCCTGTGGCGGCTTGGGCAGGAGGACTTTTTACTACTCTGTTGGTCTATGGCTTGGCTCGCTCCCAAACAGGATTGGTGGTGGAACGTCTGATTCTGGCTGGGGTGGCAGTCAGTGCTCTATTTGGGGCGATGAGTTCGTCGTTGTTGCTGATGGCGGATGACCGAGTGCAGGTGGCATTGACTTGGCTGATCGGTAGTTTGAATGGGCGAGGGTGGCCCGAAGTCAACAGGGTGGCCTTCTACATTGCCATCGGGCTGGGGTTGGGATGGTCTCAGGCCCGGTCGCTCAATCTTTTGGGACTTGGGGAAGACATGGCGGTGAGCTTAGGGATCCCACTGGTGCGGACACGGATGCTGATTGGGCTGATTGCGGCTCTGTTAGCGGCAGCAGCGGTGAGTGTGAGCGGGTTGATTGGATTTGTGGGCCTGGTGGTGCCTCATATGGTGCGTCAGGTGGTGGGCTCTGATCACCGGTGGCTATTGCCGCTATCCGCTATGGCAGGAGCCGTTTTGCTGGGATCCGCAGATATCTTGGCCCGGATGGGATCGGTGGAGTTGCCGGTGGGGGTGGTGACAGCTCTGATGGGGGCACCTTTCTTCGGTTGGTTGCTGTATCAACGGGGGCACCAATGACAAGCCAGGATTTTGTTGTAGAAGCGATTGACCTAACAGGCGGGTATGGGTCTAAGTCAGTCATAGAGGGCATTCACCTTTCGGTTCAGCAGGGAGAGTGGTTGAGTTGTGTAGGCCCCAATGGCTCGGGGAAATCTACTCTTTTAAGACTCCTGAGCCGACTCCTCAAGCCTCAATCGGGGCGGGTATTGCTCAATGGAGTGGATCTCCACCTCCAAAAGTCCTCAACCCTGGCCCGGCAGTTGGCGTTGTTGCCCCAGTACCACCGGATCCCAGCCGGGATATCGGTACGGCAGTTGGTAAGCCTGGGACGTTCTCCCTATCAAAACTGGTGGGAATGGGATCTCGATTTGGCGGGTCGACAGTATGTAGAGCGGGCTTTGGCCCAAACTCGGCTGTTGTCTTTGGCGGATCAACAGGTGGAAACCCTGTCAGGAGGGGAGCGACAACGGGCCTATTTAGCTGTGGCCTTGGCTCAGGATCCCCAGGTATTGCTGTTGGATGAGCCGACAACTTTCTTGGATTTACGCTACCAGCTGGAATTACTGGAATTGTTGAAAACCTTGAATCAGGAACAGGGATTGACCGTGATCACGGTCTTGCATGACCTCAACCTGGCTGCTCGTTATAGCCATCGCATCGCTCTGTTGTCTGCAGGATCCCTTGTGGCATTGGGATCCCCTCCTGATGTTTTGACCCGCTCACAGTTGCAGCAGGTGTTCGGGCTGGCGGTGGAGTTCATCCAGACATCAGTGGGCTTGCAGGTGTGTCCTCTTCACAGTACCACCGATCTCCTTGAAGGGGCATCATCCCCTCTTCTCAATAACCATTACCCTTTTTCCTTGAGCAAATCATGATGAAATCGAACTTTGCACTCCAACTGACTGTAGGACTTGTTGTGGGATCCGCTGTGATGGGATCCCCTGATGTGAGAGCCGAGTCCATCCCCACTCTCGAAGAGATACCAGGATCTGAAATAAGCGCAGCCGGGTTGCAGGTGGCTCAAGGCAGTACCGCAGTCATGACCCAAGCGGATCAAATAAGGGAACTGGAAACTGAGTTGGAGGCTGCTCAACAACGGGGGGATCAGTCCGAAATTGACCGGATCCAGGCAGAATTACGGGTCTTGAGAGACAGCGGCCTCCCGACCTTTTACCTGCAACAAGTGACGGTGACTGGCACCCGTACCCCCCGCTCAGTAGCAGACTCGCCGGCCACGATCACCATCATCGATCAAGAACAGCTCCGGCAAAATCTGAGCCAAAACATTCAAGATTTGGTGCGTTATGAGCCGGGGGTGTCGGTGCGTGAGGATCCCCGCTTTGGTTTCCAAGATTTCAACATCCGGGGGTTGGATGGTAATCGAGTCTTAATTCAGGTGGACGGGATCCGGCAGCCCGAGCGGTTTGTGTTTGGACAGTTCACCTTGGGGCGAGACTACTTTGAAACCGAGACCCTGCGAACCTTGGAGATCATCCGGGGGCCAGGGTCTAGCCTGTATGGCAGCGATGCTCTGGGGGGAGTGGTCACCTTCACCACCCTTGACCCCGAGGATCTATTGAGAGGCGAGGATTTGCGGGTCACTCTTTCCAGCCAGTTCAACAGCGTCAATCAGGGCTATACCAACACGCTGGGGTTGGCAGGACGGGAGGGAGATGTGGAAGCAATGCTGCTCTATACCCACCGAGGGTTCCGGGAGAGCAATGGTTTGGGGGATGATCGCTTTCAGGATACCCAACAGGGGATTGGAGACAATGTCTTAGCTAAGGTGATCTATCGCTTCAATGATTTCCATAGTCTGCGACTGACTGGAGAATACTTTAACCGCCGAGTTGATACCACCATTGCCCCTGGCAATCTGGCCAGCGCTGTCAGCTTCTTCCAAGAGACTGTGGATACCGAGCGATATCGGGTCAGTTTGGAATATCGTTATGAAAACCCAGAGAACCCCGCCTTTGAGCTGGCATCGGCGCAGATCTACTTTCAGCCTGCTCGCACACTAGAACCCAGTGTAGACAACCGAACGGTGATGGTACGAGGTGAGGCAACTGCCGTTCAGGACAACACCGTCAACGAATTGATTAGCGATATTTTAGGGGTTGATATTCGCTTCCAGAGCCGCTTTCAGACCGGAGCTATCTCTCATCGGTTGGTGTATGGGGCCGACGTGTCCACCACCCGCAACGAAAGGCTTCGGGATCGGGTGCGCACCAATCTGGCCACGGGCGAGGGCACCCGCGATATTCCCCCCAATAATTTTCCAGTGCGGGATTTCCCAGACTCAGATACCCTGCGATTGGGCCTCTATCTTCAGGATGAGATCGAGTTTAGCCAGGGATCCCTGACATTGATTCCAGGGATCCGCTATGACATTTATAGTCTGACCACGGATCCGAACGAGGACTTTCTTAAGACAGGGGCTGAAGCCGCAGATTTATCAGCAGACTCAATTTCTCCCAAGCTAGGACTGGTGTGGAATGCCACCCCAAATCTCACTTTTACGGCTCAGTATGCGGCCGGATTTCGAGCGCCTCAATACATTGAGATCAACAACGGATTTACAAACCTGACCAGCCCGTTCTTTCGCTATCGCACTCTTTCCAATCCCGATCTCAGACCAGAAACCAGTCAAAGTTTTGAGGTGGGAATGCGAGGAGTCTATCCGCAAGCGGGCTTTAGTTTGACGGGTTACTATAACAGTTACAACGATTTCATCGAAACTTTCCGACCAGCGGGCACCGAACCCTCCCCCCTCGACTCTGGGATCCCTGGCGGGCCTCCACCGCCACCTGTGAACCTCTTCCAGAGCCAAAATGTCAGCCGGGCCCGCATTTATGGCATCGAAGCGACGGGCCAATATTTCTTCCGACCCGATCTAACCGGGTTTAGCCTCAATGGAGCCTTTTCTTGGTCGGTGGGGGATAACTTAACCGAAGATAAACCGCTGATTTCGATTGAACCCATGACAGCGGTGGTGGGCTTGCACTATGACGACCCCAGCGCGGTATGGGGGGCACGATTAATGGCAACATTGGTTGCTGATCCTCGGGATCCCCAACGGGAAATTGAAGAGCCTCCAACCCCCAATGCTACCCCTCAGATTCCTTTCTTATCCAGTGGCTATACCACCATTGATCTGTTGGGTTACTACAACCTGGATGAAGAATGGCAGATCACTTTTGGGGTATTCAATCTGTTTGATGAGAGGTATTACCTCTACAACGAAACCCGCAATCTATTTCAACAGCCGGATAACGAACGTTTCCTTCAACCAGGCCGCAATGTCGCCATCAACTTCTCTACTCGTTTTTGATAGTTATTTATCATCTTTTGTTCACTCTTTTTGAGGTTGAAGTTATGTCAGATACTGCATTCAATGCGAACCATCTTCATAGTCGTCGTCACTTACTCAAAATTAGCCTCCTGAGTCTAGGATTTCTTGCTGCTCAATCTCAATATAAAGCGTACTCTCAAACCATTGAAAGAGTCGTAACCTTAACGTCCCTAACTGCTGATATTGTCGAACGATTGGATCCCTCTAAATTGATTGGGATCCCAACAGGTCAACTACTGGAGCAAGATGCCAGATTTGAAGGCATCATGAGAATAGGATTAGGAAATGCCCCCAATCTTGAGCAGCTGATTGCCTTGCAGCCTGACTGGGTCATTGGAGCAAGCGGCTTCCATACAGATATCGCTGACAGACTGAAGGGATTTGGGATTGAGACCTATCTGACTGATGTTAGTAGTTGGACTGGCTTAGAAGCAACAATCCAAAGATTAGCAAATGGTATCGATAAATCCCCAGATCAACTGCTCGATCAGTACGCTAGACTTTTGCCAAGAGAATCACCCGTTCTCAGACCAAAGACTCTTCTCCTGGCAGGAACACAGCCGATCCTATCCCCCAATCGTCAAAGTTGGGCAGGGGATCTGCTCGATCGCTTTGGGGCCGATAATGTGACTGCTCAGCTTCAAAGCCAAGGGCAGTTTCGCGGTTATGTCACCCTTTCTGCTGAGAGCATTCTAGAGGCGGATCCCGATATTATCTTGGTGGTCAATCCTGAATCTGAGGACCCTCTTTCAGACTTTCAATCTCGCCCGTTCTGGGAAGAATTACATGCAGTCAAAAAGAGTCAGGTGTATGCTTTTGACTATTATGGGATGGTTAATCCAGGATCCCTAGATAAGATTGTTGCTGCTTGCACAAGGCTGAATAGCTTGATTCACTCATAATCCCCAAGCCCTTCAGATGTCAGGATCCATGATCAAAAATTTTGTAGATTTTCTTCCAGATTTACCTATCATCGGGATCCCTTTTTCACAGATCTTGTCGTGTCAAATGTTCAATTTCACAACCCTATTCCCTCAAGGAGAATCTTATGTTTTTCAACCGTCGTCAACTACTTGTGTCCGGTTTAGTCGGTACAGGTGCGCTGATTGGATCCTCTCTAGCTGGCCAGAAGAAAAGCTTAGCCCAAGACTCGGATCCCTATGCAGAGCAAGTCAGTCAGGGACTCGCATACTTTCAAGAACAAGCTGAACTGCAACTACCTTTGGTGAAGGATCTTCTTGCTGCAATTCAGTCGGGTGATTTGGCCAATGCCCAAGCCGCCTATATTTTGTCTCGTCCTCCCTATGAGCAGATCGAAGTTCTAGCGGCAAGCTTTCCTGAGATCGATGAGGCTATTGATGCCCGTCCCTATGGATATGAGGAGGGAGAACTAAGCCCAGATTTTATTAGTATCCACCGCATTGAGGCTCAGATCTTTCGAGATCAAGATTTGGAATCATCCATTCCTTATGCTGAGAGATTAGTAGAAAGTGTTCAATCCCTGATTCAGCAATTGCAAGAGCGAGAACGCTTCAATAGCAAAATGCACTTTGAGGGGCTGATCGCTTTATCTACAGAAGTAGGGGCGAAAAAGATCTCCAGTGAAGAAGAAACCTGGTCTGATCAAAGCATCCTCATCTTCCGGGAAAATTGGCAAGGGATCCTGAGTCAATATCAGCCCTTTGAATCTTTAGTACAAGAGAAGGACAACGCGGCAGCACAAGCAGTTATGGAGGCTTATGGTGCGACCAAAGAGTCTATTGCAGCCTTTGTCCAACCAAATGTGGCGGCGGCTACGCCCTATAGTTCAGTCGGGATCCGTGAGCGGGGAGAGATTACCCGAGCTACTTATCAGTTGCGTGATGCTCTCTTAACAGTGATGGATGTGCTAGAGATTGGCTAAATTGCCTGCTACAGTATGTCACCCTTTCTACAGAAAGCATCCTAGAGGTAAATCCCAATATTATCTTGGTGGTCAACCCTGAATCTGAAGATCCGCTTTCAGACTTTCAGTCTCGCTCATTCTGGGAACAATTGCAGGCAGTCAAAAATGGTCAGGTTTATGCATTTGACTATTATGAGATGGTTAACCCTGGATCCCTTGACAAAATTTCTGCTGCCTGTCAAAGACTGAACAGCCTACTACTTTCGTGATCTTGATAACCATTAGGATGACAAACCTCATGCCTTTTTGTTCCATACTAAGTGATCTCTAATAATTGTTTGATTCTTACGATCCGCATTTACTCCCTCATTACCCATGACCATCAGCTCATCAACCCACCCCAATGAAATGAAATATCTAGATGATTCTTAATTAGCTTCAAGTCCTAATAAGATCAACCCTAGCCCTCTCCTTTTTACTTTACTTCTGGAGTGTTTTTATGCCTGCCAATGCTTTGACTCTTGCTAAGATGCCGACTTTTTTTCGCGTGAGCTTGTTAGCCAGCTTTTTGGCGGTTGGGGTCGTAGTCGGCATCCACGCCCGTGATTCTGCGGAAGCTGAAACCCGCAGCACTATTCCTGCTTTTGCCTTATCTGCCGAAGGCTTTACCACCGCCGCCGATGTTCGCCCCCACAACCGGATCAGCCTCGATATTGCTGATATCAATGAGGCTCTCTCCTCTTTTCCCCCTGACTATGCAACAGCCCTGAGCCGTTATGCCTTTGGGCGGCATTTTAATTGGCGGGATAGCTCCCATTCCTTGGCTTTCTTTGCCGATGACTATCAAGGTCGTATGGAGCGGACTTTGCCTGGAGTGGCTGCTATGGGCGTGGATCCCAGCTTCCAGCACCAGCTGATCGCATCTGCCCTGATGGGAACAGGGGCTTTTTCTGGCAGTGGCCCGCGCCGCTCTTTGCCTGATGCAGCCCGAATCTCAGCCATCGAATCTGGGATCCTGGCAACGATGCTGAACTGGTGTCGGCTGGAGTGGACGGAGGCATCCATTCGCGGTCCTCAAGATGGCAACTGGAGTCTGGCCAATGGATCCCCCAAGAACTGGAGTGAACTATTTGCCTTTTGGTATGGGTTCGAGGGACAGCATTCTCTCCACCAAGAGATGACCCGAATCTCAGAGCGCTTTGACCTGCCGGAACATCCCACGCGGATGCTGACAACGCCATTGGCCAGCGGGCAAGTTACTCTCCTGACTGAATCCTGGCCCGAAGACGATGCCGAACAGGTCTGGGCTGCATTGGATGTGGCGGCATTGTTATTACTGCTAGATCGAGTCGCCGATCTGGATGATGCGATGATGGCTGGGGGAGAAACAGCGATAGCGGCTCAGTGGCATATTCGTGGAGCTTGGCTGGCGGCGGCAGACAGTTTTGGCCGAGCTGATAGAGAGCAAGCCCAAGCAATACAAGATTTGCTCTTGAATGCTGAAGAATTTCCTGATGCCGATACCCTGCGTGCCGCTATTAGGGGAGTGATCGATCAACTGGTCATGGATCCCAAGCAAATGGGCACGGCTCTCTAAATTGACACTCGCCCCTATGGTTATGGGGAGGGAAAACGAGAGGATTTATGAGAAGTTCAAGCCAACCTTCTGAGCCTCAATCTCACCATGACTAGATAGACCCAAGCCTCTCTTGTGGCCTCCACTTGTTCGTAGTCTCGACTCAACCGCCGGTTCATACTCAGCCAAGCAAATGTTCGCCAATGTATCGACTAAGATATGTCGCTTGCGACCGTTGACCTTCTTGCCCCCATCAAAGCCTCGTTCCCCCTTTTTATGCCTTCGGCACCCTGGCGGGAACGGTGGTCTTGGCACTCTGTTCGCGGCAGCGGCGATTTATCGCAGAGTCCATTGACCAACCTGTGGGTTGAGGTTGACGGCCAGCTTGGAGTCTGACAAGTTCCCGGAGGGTGTGATTCATCTGCTCCACCACCACCGCATCTCGCCACAGACGAAAGTAATGATAGACCGTTGACCAAGCGGGGAAGTCATGGGGTAGGTAACGCCAGGGATGACCAGTACGTAGTAGATGGCATTACAGATCTGGCATATATCGGTGGGGCGAGGACGTCACCCTGGTTTGGGAGGGGAATTAAGGATTCCAGAAGACACCACTCTTCCAATCACAACTTGGGATGGTGGGTATGCCACTTGATGGTCTGCTCGTAGGCATATGCCGCCCGTCTGGTGTTTGGAGGGTTATTGCCCCACAAAGATACTTACCATCCATTCTGGAAATGTGAGCTCATAGGTAAGAGTTTCATTCGAGTCTGGCTCAACGGTAAAATGGAATGTGTTCTCACCAGTTTGAATGATGCTTTCTATCCACCAATGGGTTTCCACTTCTCGAAATAATTCTTTCCACTGACCAGTTTTCAAATTGTATTGATACGGCTGGAACGGCTCTTTCAAATTGTAAATGATCATGCCACAACCTATCATGATTACAAAACGCTCTTTCTTATCAATAATTGCGGTGACAGGATCGCCATAAAATTCTCCGATAACAACATCTGGAGCTGGAGTGGTGAAACGCGATAAAAACACGATCTCGAACTCATGGGTGACTTCATAATGATCGCTTCGAGCCAAAACATGTCTATGTTTCATGGATAAGATTGTATTGCAGATAGCCAAGCTCGGCAGAGCTACACAACGACTTCATTCACATGCCACTCCAAATCTGGGATCCTGACCAGAAACCCAGGGATCCCTTGGCTTAGAGTCTAATCCCTGTCGGTGCTGGCAATACAATGTCAGATCTCAACAAACTTTACTTAAAAGCTACGATCCTGTCTTTAGGAAAATATTGTTTCACAAAACACTTGTTTTCGTTGACCTTCTTGACATCACAGTCTGAAAACAAAATTAAATCTAAAGAAAAAAGAGGTTTTCTGCAATTTGTGACATTACAGGTATTAAGTAATGAGGGAATTGCAAGATGCCCGAAGACCTCACCCATGCCATCCGCGCCCGCGATTTGTCGCAAGCCAGTCGGGCCATTGCCATGATGCAGCAGCATATGAGCCAGGAGCGAGTCCGTAAAGCTGTGATTGCCTGTGTTGAACAACTGGCTTGGGCTGAAGGTGACCGATGTGCAGCAGTTTGGCTGCTCAAGCACCCCCATCTGAGGCATATGCCCTAATAAGTCCTGGATTCAGATTCCTATATCCCCCAACACAATATCGGCCGCTATTCCCCGCGACAGGTTGTCGGCACCCTCTAGCTCAGATGATTGTCTTTAACCCAGATAAAATGCTAGGGGAGAATCCATACACCACTGTGTAAATCTTGGCACTCAATCCTCCTTTACTCCGGCCAATGGCGTCTGTTATTCCTCTTTTACCGCCTCACTGTGCTCGCACTCTTGGCTCAGCTCCACCACCTTGCCTATCTGATGACACGCTATAAGTGTTGTACTTCAATTTTGAATAGGCGCTTAGTTGACTTCACTCTCCCCTTCTTCCTGAAATAGAGCTGAATCAGGAGGGGGCAATATCTCTAACTCCCCGGTCTCGGTCTGCCGCACTGTGCCCAATTCCGCCAATTCCGCCAGGATCCGTTCCTGCGTATCGGGATCTGCGATGGTTCGATATAAGGAAAGCCAAACATCAAACCGCACGCGACGAGAGTTGGGGCGATCCACAAGGCGGTTGCCCAAGGCTCGCCAACTATCGCCATTGCCTTCATGTTCCGGTACTGCCTCATACCAATCCGCCCCAGCATGATAGGCTGCTCGACCAGCTTCCGCGTCACCTAGGAGCAGAAAGTAGATTCCAGCTTGATCAAGGTGCAAGAGATAAGAACGCGAGTTGACCTCTGGAGTCATAACTTCAGTTCCTCTTTGTAACAAAGCTAAAGCGTTCTCAGGCTCGCCTGCTGTGAAGGCCAATACTGCCGGTGCATATCGATAGGCTAAGAAAAAGGAAGGATCCAGAGTTGTAATGGTGTCCAGATAGGGATAGGCCAAGGTGTAGCCCGTCGTCCTTCGATCGTTATGCCCGTAATACTGGATAAACTCCAGCCATAACCACCCAGATCCTAAATTGCCATAGCCCAATGGGCCCAGAGCTGCGGCGAAGCTGATTCCCTGTTGGCGAGCCAGCAAGTCTTGGCGGGGATCCGGAGTCTTAACGGCTTCTATCGTTTGGGATTGCAGGGCAATCACACCAGCCAGAGCCGCCAGCCCAACCCCTAACAAGGCCAAGGGAAAAGGTTTCTTGGGGACAGATGAGCCTGATAAGAGAGTAACAGTCATGGCAACGCTCTACTATAGTGCAAAGGCTGAGGGCTTTAGAGGTCAGACAGTCCTATTCAGGATCATACCCATCAGCGAGGGATCCCTTGTCCCGTCAGCAGGGCTGAGTGTCCGAGACCCATCTAGCAGGGCTGAACCTGTCCCCAGAGGGATCCCAGCAATCACAGCCAAAGGTCTTGCCAGGGAAAATCCTCATTCGGTGGTTTTTGGGGCTGGCAACGCCTACACTGAGGCAAGAAAAGGCTGAAAAGCTTCTGTTGACCACAGATCTAAGACAATCTTTCTCCTCACAGTCAAAAGTAACAGTCAAAAGTAACTGTCAAAAGAGTTCTATTTTGAGATCTTACAGGTTGAGGAGCCTTATCCACCATGACGGTTTTGGTGTCTTTACACTCCTTTCGACATGGGACGGGCAAAACAAGCTTAGTGGCAAATATGGCGGTGATGCTGGCCCACAGAGGCTTTAGGGTTGGCATCATGGATACTGACTGGCAAGCCCCAGGGATCCACCTCCTGTTTGGCCATAAGGAGGGCGAGATTGATACCAAGTTTGACCAGCTTGTACAGGAAAATCCCCTCCTCCAACAAACTGATTGGGATCCTCTCCTGGATTTTCGGGCTAACAATCTGCATGGCAGCGTTGTTTTAATCCCTAACTCTTCCAATGCTACAACCAAGGACATCACCGGCTTGCTGCGGAATGGGTTGGATGTGGTGGAACTCAGTCACCAGCTCCACTATGAGATAGAACCCCTGCACCTAGACTATGTCTTGATCGATTCTCATCCTGGTTTTGATGAGGGTAGTTTGTTTTTGATGACGTTGGCTGATTTGGTGGTTATCGTCATTAGTCTTGATCAGCAAGATCTGCAAGGGGCTGCTGTACTCGTGGATCTGGCCCATTATTTGGATATCCACCAGATGCAAATGGTGGGAAATCAGATCCCCGCTCATCTCCAGCCGGAACAAGTGCTAGAGACCTTACAATCCACCTATGGGATCCCGGTAGTGGGTCTATTGCCCTTTAGCGAGGATATTCTAGAGCTGGCCGGTCAAGGGATCTTCTGTCTTCACTATCCCGATCACCCTTTTTCCCGCAAAGTAGAAGCCATAGTTGAATCTATTGTGTATTCAGGTCTGGCCTCTAGTCTTGGTCATTCCAGTGAATCCACGCAATTCCCTATGCCGTCATCTGATCTAGATCTAACCCCCAGTTCTGAAAGCCCCCCTGAGGGGTTAAAAATGTCTCAGATGATCTTATTGCCTCCCATCCAGAGGCGACTCCTCAATTGGCTCTTGAGACAGACCGATGGGGCAACACTGAAAGATTTCAGCGATTATTTAGAGCAGCCCACAGAAGAGATTCAGAGCGTACTCGACGAACTAGTCGACCAAAACTACCTCAAGATTCTAGAGGAGACGGTGCCAGTTCGCTACAAAGCCAACCTTGCTCCCAAAAGTCCACCCCAACGAAGATCTGGCAAGATGTGGAGTGCTCTCGGTGATGTGGATTAGCACATGCGGCGGGAACCCCTGCGCGAAGCGGTAGGTATAGCCGTGCCGGAGGTGGTTGCGGTTGATGGGAGAAGCCCGCGCTGCTTAGGTCATACAAGTTGGGATCCCTCTGAAGTTGCACTTCCACAAAGTAGATGGGCTGAGCTGTGTCAGAAGAGAGGAAAATCCCATCCAGTCGGAAGGCCAGGTCTTTGCCCTCCTGGGTTGAGAACTCGTAGTCCAGCAGGCCACTCTTTATCACCTATCACCCTTTATCACCACAAATTCTATGTGGATCCCTTCTCCGTAATGCCAAATTTCCGACTCAATGGCTTACTCAACAAGCTGATATTGAAACCGAGAGGCTCAGAGAACAACAAGCCCTCCAGCAACAACAACGTGAGCAAATCCAATCCGAACACACTCAAGAGCAAATAGAAAGACTTGAACAAGATCAATGTATTACCCAAGAAATGCCCGAAAATCTCCAAGATCTGGACAGACTCCAAGCCGAATACCATCCAACAAGTCAGGTGACCCCCGCCCCGCCATCCTCCACCCTGACTAAAGTCCTCTGGGTGGCCCGAAAATTGCTTCAGTAAATAAGGGATCCCCCCATCTGAAAGCGATTGACAACCCCCTTTCCGGAGATGGGGTGAGAGCAGGATACGGGATCCCAGCTTTACGCTAAAAGCAGGCTGGCACAAGCAAAAAGAGCGCAGTCAATAAAGTCAGCCCATCAATATCCCAGATCTGGTCTGGGCAGAAACCCACCATCTCAGCCAACAAACAGAGGGGACTTGCAAAATCACGAGATCCAGGATCGACAGAGATGTGGTCGCTATCCAAGAACAGGCTGCAACTTAATCAGATAAACTGAGATATATTCAACTGACTATCTATCATGAAAGTAATTCCGGGATCTGGGATAACTCGTATGACTGGAGACTCTAAAGTATAAAGTATCACGAAAGAATACATGGATTATGCACTACTTTATGTTGGATTAGTATAAGGTGCTGATGACAAAGAATAATGGAATAACCCCCGCATCAATGCAACCATTCTCTGCTTAGGATGAATTTCATGGCAACGCATCTTTCACTGGATCAAATCAATATTCAACTACCTTTGCAGGAACGATACCAACAGGTGCGGCAGCTCAGTCAAGACCTATGTCAACCCCTTAAAATTGAGGATTATGGGATCCAGAGCATGGCAGATGTCAGCCCTCCCAAATGGCATCTGGCACACACCACGTGGTTCTTTGAAACTTTTCTACTTCAGCCCAACCTACGAAATTATCACCTCTTTCATCCCCGCTATGGGTATCTCTTTAATTCCTATTATGAAACAGTAGGTGCCCGTCATCCCCGGCCTGAAAGAGGGCTGCTGTCTCGCCCAACAGTTGCAGAAGTCTACGATTATAGGGCCTACATCGATCAGGCCATGAGAGTCTTACTCAAGGAGCATCTTGGGGATCCTGCCATTCAGGGGCTGGTGGAGTTGGGCCTGCACCACGAACATCAACACCAAGAACTATTGCTAACGGATATCAAACATATCCTGGCAACCAATCCTTTACGTCCTTCTTACAGCTCTGACCTACCCCAAGCGTCTCCTGCCGCTGCACCCTCTCAGGAGCAATGGCTCGATTACCCCGGTGGCATGGTCACCTTAGGAGCTGATGACCAAGGGTTTGCCTTCGACAACGAAAGACCCCGTCACCCGGTCTACCTCCAAGACTACTGGTTAGCCTCCCGCCTTGTCACCCAAGCCGACTATTTAGACTTTATCGAAGCAGGGGGCTATCGGCAGGCGGAGTGGTGGTTAGCAGAAGGATGGGCCACTATTCAAAACCAGGGGTGGCAAGCTCCTCTGTACTGGGAGCACCAAGAGGGACAGTGGTGGGTCATGACCCTGGCGGGATTGCGGCCCCTAGCCCCCCAGGATCCTGTTTGCCATGTTAGCTATTTTGAAGCTGATGCCTTTGCCCGCTGGAAAGGTAGACGTTTGCCCACAGAGGCAGAATGGGAGGCCGCATCAACCCCTCTACCTCTCGAAGGCAACTTCTTATCCCAAGGCTATCTGCATCCCATCGCGGCTCAGGGGATCACCCGACCCGATCAGTTCTTTGGGGATGTCTGGGAATGGACTCAAAGCCCCTATACCCCCTACCCAGGCTTTAAAACCGCTGCTGGTGCGGTGGGCGAGTACAACGGTAAATTTATGTGCAACCAAATGGTGCTGCGGGGGGGATCCTGTGCCACTCCCCACAGTCATCTTCGACCCACCTATCGCAATTTCTTCCCGCCCGCCACTCGATGGCAGTTCAGTGGCATTCGTTTGGCGATGTAAACATCCAATATCTACTCTTGTTCGTCTTAATCAGTACAAGGAAGTAGCGGACAAACGTTCACTCATGTCAATACTCTCATATTAATAATCATGGGTTCAACCATTCAGTTCTACGACCTCCATCCTCCCCAAGATGACTTTTTAGCTGAGGTTGTGGAGGGACTTTCTCAATTTCCCAAAGCTATCTCCCCCAAATTTCTCTACGATAAGCGAGGTGCAGAACTTTTCGATGATATCTGTCAACTTGAGGAATACTATCTCACCCGGACTGAAATGCAGATCCTCCAGACTCATGCTCAAGAGATCGCGGGACTGATGGGGGACTCAGTGCTGATGGAATTTGGCAGCGGCAGCAGTCAAAAAATTCGGATCCTGCTCGACGCGGATCCTGAGATTAAAACCTATGTGGGGCTTGATATTTCCAAGCAGCATCTCCGGGAGTCTTGTGAATCGTTGGCTCAGCTCTATCCAGATCTGGAAGTGATGGCCGTTTGCGCCGATTTCACCAGCCCCATTACCCTGCCAGGATCCCTGCAAAATCGGCTTAAAGTTGGTTTTTTCCCAGGTTCTTCGATTGGGAACGTCCCTCCCGAGGAGGCTCTCCAGATGCTGAGCCATTTTGCCCAACTACTGGGAGCGGGAGGCAATCTGATCATTGGGGTTGATCTCAAAAAAGATGCTGCGGTCTTAGAACCGGCTTACCAGGATTCTCAAGGGGTATCTGCCGCTTTTGCCTTAAATTTACTCACCCGCATCAATCGAGAGTTAGGGGCTGATTTTAAGCCAGATCAATTTGATTACCAAGCGTCTTACAACCCATTAGGGCGAATCGAGATGGTTTTGGTCAGCCAGCAGCCCCAAACCATTCATGTGCAAAACCAGCAGTTTGGATTTGCTCAAGGTGAAACCCTGCGAACGGAGTTTTCGTACAAGTACACAGTGGCTGAATTCCAGGAACTGGCTGCTGCCGCTGGATTCTATCCCAAAACCCTCTGGATGGATCCCAAAGGTTGGTTCAGCATTCACTACCTCACCACGTGAACTCACTCCCACAGTCGACGAATGGGATCCCGGTGCAACCGTTGGTGAGTATCCGCCAGCAGATCAGGAATAGGCAGTTGATGCGGGCAACGGGGTAGACAATCGCCACACTCGGTACAGTGATTAGCCGGTTGGCCCGGAAACCAATGGCCCGCCTGCCCGAACATATTGTATCGATACTGGCCAAAGTCATTCATGTCATACCCCACTGCCAGATTGCGCAATCGCAACACCTCCGGGATCGAGATGTTTTCGGGGCACGGCAAACAGGCAAAACACTGCCCACACCGATCAGCGCCTAACTGTTGAGCGAGATGAGCCTCTAAGCGCTGGAGCAGAGCGGCTCCCATTTGCAGCCAACGGTCAGGATCCCGCATCGACGCTAGAGCAGTCAGCACTTGGGTGGGCGACTCTGCCCCCAAGCTGAGGGTATGAACTCGCGGATCGGCCAGGAGAAAACGATAGCCCACCTCTTGGGGTGACAATGGCGCACAGAGCTGGCTGAGGCTAGCTGAGGGTTGATAGAGCATACCGCCTTTATCCGCAGGCGAGATGATAAAAACCCCCATATCGTGCTGTCGAGCGGCCTCTAATGCCGGGGCATTGCGTTGGTTGAGCAGGTAGTAGTGCAGGTTAATGAAGTCAAATTCATCGGTTTGGATCGCCCGCAGGATCAAGTCCAGGGATCCGTGGGTGGAAAATCCCAACCTGTTGAACAATCCCTCCTGCTGCAATTGGCGCAGTTGAGGAATGCCCTTAGTCAAAGCCCAGTCAAGGTGCTCAGGCAGATTGAGGCCATGCAGGGCCAGTTGATCCACCGAGCTGAGGCCCAAACGAGTCAGGGATCCCTCAATCTGAGACCGTAGATCTTGGGATCCCAGATCCTTGCCATCGAGATCCGGCAGCACTTTGGTGGTGATGATCAGATCTTGACGGCGATAGGCGGATGTCACCCTAAGAGTGGAAAGGATCCGCCCCAACTGGGCCTCGCTTTGACCATAGCTGGGGGCGGTTTCCAGATGATTAATCCCCTGATCTAAAGCTGTGAGCACCACCTGATGGGCTACCTCATCCTCCCCATAGACCATGCGCATGGATCCCAGCGAAAAGGCCGACAGCTGATACCCCGTCCGCCCAAAGCGCCGATAGATCATTTCAGACTTGCCCATGCCTGCTCTGGTTCCTGCCCCAATAATTTAGCCGCAACAATTTAGCCAAAACGATTAGGGCTGAAGGATGGTCGACCACACCCCAGCCGTGTGATCCCAAAAGGGCAGCAGCGATTCTCCCACCACATTTGGCCCCCAATACTGCCGCTCTCCATTCGTGGTAAAAGCCACCACGACATCGCCGGGTTGCACCATGACCAATTGATCCCCCACACTGAGGGGCAAACCTTCTGCCCCCCCTTCCTGCGGGGCAAAGTCCCAATGCACCACCTGGGGATCCCGAGCATAATCTCCGGTGCGGAGCAGGGCCGTCATCCGAATCGGATGGCTGGTGCGGTTGCCCACCCGAAAGGATCCCATCTGAGTCGTGCCTTCTGCTGAAGGGGGCGGTACCGGTACCGTCGCAATCTCCCCTTGCCTACCCACCTCAAGCCCCTCAGAAAGATCATCCAAGTCCTCTGGGGGAAAAGGCAACAGCCAAGTCTCCTGCTCAGGATCCCAGCCAGGATAATCGGTCGCCCCAGCCACAAAGGGCCCCCAGTAACGACCGGTGCCATCGAGGGCAAAGGCCACCACCACATCACCACTATTGAGAGTCAGAGGAGCATCCCCCAAACTCAATAACAAGCCCTCTTGGGCTCCTTCTCCAGGGGCAAAATCCCAATGGGCACGTTCCGGGTTAATCACCCCACCTCCCGCCCGCAAGAGCGCCACCACCCGAATCGGGAAAGGGGTACGATTGCCCACCCGGAAGGAACCTGTTCGGGCAGGTGTGGGTGCAGGCGCGGGTTCTGTCTCCACCAGCTCGCCCTGGTTGTTCTCCCCATTCAGGGGATCCAAAGGCTCAAAAGGGAGGGGTTGATCAAGATCTTCTTGACCTTCTAGATCAATCCCGTTGGATTCTTCCTCTTGCGCATTTTCTGATTCCTCTACCCATTCAGTCGAGGGATCCACTTGGGCCGTCACAGGATGGGCATCAGCAAAGGAGGTCAGTCCCCCAGTACCCATCAGCACCACCATCGACAACACTAGCCCATTCAGGGATCCCAGTCCTTGCGACACGCGATTTGACCCAGCCAAATGACAACCCCTCGAATGCATGGCTCAAAACTCATGGCCCAACTGATCGACACCTGCTCATTGATATCTATTGCTCATTGATATCTATGTTGTTAGATATTTAAGTTAGATATCTAACCTATCCACCAATGACCCATTTGGTTTTAGTGGAGCAGGATCCGCACTAGACAAGCCTATTGTGCCATAGGGATCCAAGACTGTTTGAAGCAAACACTTACTCCCTGGACCAGAGCCAGAAGCAGGTGGCCTTGCCCAGGGAAATATTATTAGTAGTGATTGCCAACTTTGCGGTGATGGACGGCTGTTCTGGCGTCCAGGTCGGAGACTCGTCCAGTCACCACCTGACTGTAGACCACCCAATGATCGGAGGTTTCCAATCGGCTGATTACCTCACAATCCAGATAGGCCAAGGCTTCAGCCAAGATGGGCGCGCCATTTTCATCCCGGTAGGTCTTGATGCCCGCAAACCGATCAGCCCCCGGCTGGAATCGCTTGAGGAAATGCTTCATCAGCGGTTGATAGCGGCCTTCCTCCAAGACATTGAGGATAAAGCGATCCCCCACATGCATAAACGACTCAATGGCCCGATCTTTGGCTACTGCGATGGAGATCCCTGGCGGATCTTGACTGGCCTGAGCCACCCATGAGGCCAACATGGCACTGGAGGCATCATCTTTGCTGGCGGTGATGATGTACAACCCGCCACTGATCCGGCCTAAAGCTTTGTCCAAATCCGCATCCAAGGACTTCATCTGCTTGATGCTGCGATCGCGGGTGAGCCACTGCCCCAGGTCAGTGCCCGCCTCATCACAGCGTTGATCAAGGCTGGCGCTGGGGGCTTCTTTGACCAAAATCGGGCTAAAGGCTTCGTGCAGCCCCCCCTCTTGGAAATGTTGCCGCAGGGGATGCACCGGTTCATCATCGTCGCCGCCGCATTCAAACAAGCCAAACGCCTGCTTGGGCTCCGTCGCCGCGAGCAACGTGCTAATCAGGGCTTGAATGTTTACCGCATCAGGGGCTGATTGGCTGGGCATCCCCACCACCACCCCGGCAGCAGAGGCGACCCGTTCCCGGATCTCATGACTATCTGTAGAGCGGAGGTCAATCAGATCCACTGCCACACCCGTCTTGGTGATGCCGTGGGCGAGGCTGTGGGCCAACCGATCTCCAGATCCATACTCAGAAGGGTAGAAGATGGCGACGCTGGTTTCTCCTTTGGCCTTGGTCTGGCTCCACTGGCGATAGCGGCTGACCCACTCCGTCAAGTGATGCTGAATGAGCGGGCCATGTCCGGTGGCAATCATGGCGATCGGTGGCAACCCATCCATCCGTTTCAAGGCCGCCAGCACCGAGCGGGCATTCGGCCCCATCAGGCAGTCGTAGTAAATCTTGAAATCACTCTCCAACAAATCGAGATGCTGATCAAAGGTGTAGTCATCGCAGTAATGCATGCCAAAAACATCACAGGTAAACAGGATCCCGCTCTTGTGGTCATAGGTGAGCATGGTATCGGGCCAGTGCAGGTTGGGAGCTGCCACAAACTCCAGCACATGCCCCTGCCCTAAGTCGAGGGTATCGCCGCTTTTGACCTGCTGCCGCTGGAAGGGTTG
Organism: Cyanophyceae cyanobacterium; assembly: GCA_050330615.1. Taxonomy (GTDB): domain Bacteria; phylum Cyanobacteriota; class Cyanobacteriia; order Thermostichales; family Thermostichaceae; genus JAAUUM01. Next base: position 632 of record JBHJNR010000150.1, on the reverse strand, counting down.
ATGCAGCCAGTCCTCTAAGAATTGCAGTGCCACTTTGGTGGCCACGATGGTGACCTGGGGAGCCAGCTGCAAAATATCAGCAATCAGGCCACTGTGATCGGGCTCGGTGTGGCTGACGATGAGATAGTTCAGGCGAGCAGGATCCAGGAGTCCCGTCAATAAATCGAGATAGATCTGGCGAAATTTTTCGTGGGAGGTGTCCACCAATGCCACCTGATCCCCCTCGATCAAGAAGGAATTGTAGGTGGTGCCATTGTCGAGGGGAAACTCGATGTCAAAGCGAGCCCGATCCCAATCTAGGCTGCGAATGGCGGTGGTTTCGGATCCGATCACAGCGGTCTGCAACGTCAGGGTGGTGGATGGGGTGGCGGTTGCTGTGACCATGCGTTCCTCGTAATGTATCAACGACTTGAATCACCAACTTAAATCAACAGCGAATGCAAATGGCGATCTGAATACTGCGGCTCTGGCCTGTTTTGAGGGCTCTAGCTCATTATTCATCATGTCTTAGACTTTGACATACTCCCCGACCTGAAGGATCGGGGATTCAAACAGCCGCTTCGCATGACCTCAGGTCTACACGGTCTGTTCTTTCTGGCTCATCCACAACACTTAGATCGATGGGTTGCCCC
>JBHJNR010000149.1:0-8090 GCA_050330615.1 Cyanophyceae cyanobacterium | reverse complement strand
CATTGACGCAGTTGAGGGATTTGGCCAAAATCCGGGCGCTGGAGGTTTTGCCAGTGCCACGGGGGCCACAAAAAAGATAAGCAGGGGCGATCCGCCCTTTACGAATGGCATTGGACAGGATGGTGACCACTGCCGACTGGCCCACCACATCGGCAAATCGCTGGGGACGATATTTGAGATGAAGGGGTTCGTAGGCCATGACTTGTGTCGGGATCCAGGTCGCGAGAAAAAGGCTGTGATCGCAGATGCCTTCAGCATGACAGATGGTCTGACCCAGGGATCCCTAGGCATCTCCAGGTTGGAGTCATGAGGGATCTTGCTCTCAAACGGTCTTTAATCTACTCTCTGGGGCGCTCGACCTACCTTTCATCAAAGGCTGAATTACAGTGTTGCTATTTCCTAGAAGGTGGCATTTGCCCGTCCACGGAATCCAGGTTTGGCTAGCATAAATGGCAACTGTATTGCCCTGATAGGAATGACCTGGCCATGAGCGACGTGCTGACGGGGATTTATAACGCGATCGATCCCTTTCGTCCGCTAGAACCAGGGGATCCCGCCTATGTGAACTGCGAGGCGGAGCGGGGCGATGCCAACGTGCTACTAGATCTGGGGCCAGAAATCCTCCGCTCCAATCGCTATACCTGCCAGCTCTACAGTGGCCACCGGGGAGCGGGAAAATCGACGGAGCTGCTGCGGTTGAAACAAGATTTGGAAAATAAGGGCTGCTTTGTGGTGTACTTTGCTGCTGTTGGCGAAGACGGCGATATCGACGCTCAGGATGTACAGTACACCGATATTCTGCTGGCCTGCACCCGCCATTTACTGGAGGAATTGCAAAACGCGGATCCCGCACCACTGATTAGCTGGTTTAAAGAGCGGGGCAAGGCGCTCTACGAGATTGGGCAGACAAAAGTGGTGATGGAATCCCTAGATGTGAAAGCTCTGGCGAGCGAGTTCGCTGAGATCACCTCCAGCATCCGCGCCATCCCCAGCCAGCGCAGCAAGATTCGTGATTTGGTGAATCCACACACCATGACTCTGGTGAGAGCGCTCAATGAGTTCATTGCTGATGGCAAGGCCAAGCTACGGCAACCCAGATCTGCTGCCGATGATCATGGTGCAAACCCCTGAAGGCCAACCCCATCCCCCCGGCATCGCCAAAATGCAGGAGGTGCTGGTGCGCCGCATTCAGCCCCATATCCCCGAGGTGCAGTTGGGGCGCGATGTCTTTGAAAATGAAGAGGTGGTAACGCAGCTTTGCCTCGCCAGTGGTGGTCATGTGCGGGAGCTGTTGCTGCTGATGAAGGAAGCAATGAATCGCACCGAGGCGCTGCCTATCCCCACGATGGCGGTGCGCCGTGCCATTGGCATCACCCGCGATACCTATCGCCGTACGGTGGAAAAAGACCAGTGGCATCTGTTGGCGAAGGTGGCGCAAACAAGGGCGATCGCAAACGATGAATCCCACCGTGACCTTCTATTTCGCCGTTGCCTGATGGAATATCGCTACTTTGACGATGAAGGTACGATGCAGTGCTGGTACGATGCAGTGCTGGTACGATGCCCACCCGTTGATTAAGGCGATTCCTGAGTTTCAGCAGGCAACCCAAGCTCTGGAAATGGAGGTGCCTGCGTGACCCTTGATCTCCTTGCCTGGGACGACGACGACCAAATCCTCGACCCTGAAGTGGAATACCGAATGGTGCTCAATGGTCTGCGCCGCACCCAAGGGTTTGGGCTGTTTTTTGTACAGTGTTCGCCCTTTGCCGGGGAGCAAATGATTCAGCGGGTGCGGGCTGATCTGGTGGATGAGCGACTAGAGGTGCTGAAGCTGGATGGCCCTATTGCCAATGGCAATGTATTCAAGTGCATCAAAACCTTTTTGGATGAGCATCCCGGCACTGGCATTCTCGTTGTGCAGGGGCTAGAACAATCGCTGTTGGATTATGAAGAGTCAAAAAAACGCTTGGGCTGGAGCAGCGAAAAAATCTTTAGCTATAGCTGGCACGGCGTGCCCCCTGTACTGATCAACCTCAACCAACAGAGAGAACGCTTTCGCGACAGCTTCAACACCCGTATTGTCTTTCTATTGCCCGTCTTTGCGGTGAAATACCTCGTCCACCGTGCCCCCGATTTCTTTGACTGGCGATCGGGCATAGCGCAACTTCCCGACGACCCCAAAACTCTCCACCTCGAATCTCTCCGCATTCAATTAGAGGGCAACTATGACCAATATTTGAGTTGGACACAAGAACAACGCAATCACCGGATTTTGGAAATTCAATCTCTGGTGGAAGGAAGTCTGACAGATTCAGAGAAATGTAATCTGCATTTCGAGCAGGGTAGCCTTTTTGTCGCCTCAGCGGACTGGGAAGCAGCCATTGCGGCCTATGACGCCGCCCTTGCTATCGATCCCAGTAAACTCGACGCGCTCAATAATAGAGGGGTAGCACTAGTTACCTTAGGGCGTTATGAGGAAGCGCTTATGGCCTATGACGCCGCCCTCGCTATCAATCCTGACCATCACAAACCGCTCAACAACAAAGGGAATGTCCTGGGGAGATTAGGGCGCTACGAGGAAGCGATCGCCGCCTATGATGCTGCTCTCGCCATCAATCCCGACTACCACGATGCACTCTCCAACAAAGAGGTAGCGCTGTCTGTCCTGGGTCGCTACGAGGATGCTATTGCCTTCTAATTTCTTCTGAGCAGCTCTTTAAGATGCTTCCCGTTCATGGATCCTGCGCTTGAACGCTTCTTAACCTACTCTCTGGACTACTCGACCTTCGCTTTACCAAGGCTTTATAGTGTTACTCACCAAGCGACACAAATCCCTGTTGTGTGAGCCACGGATTCTCTCCCGACCTTGCTACAGAAATGGAGCAAGTATTGTCCCTAGCATAAGGAAGAGAAAGAGGATGAACGCATACTTTGGTTTCAAGTTATTTTTGCGGGCTCAAATGGGCCTCCTGTTACCCCTGATAATGATGGGATGTGGGGGAGGTGGGACATCTTCACCTATGTCTGTCGCGGTCACCAATCCCAATACACCAACAGTTGGGATTGATGTCATTGAGCTTGACCCGTCATCCCCTACTCCAGAGCCTTTGCCTGGTGGAGATGACAATGACTTTGATGTTGATAGTGACTTTGACACTGACAATGACTTTGACACTGATGATGAGATTGAAACCACCGATGATTTCGATCTTGAGAATAGTCAAGATTTTGACACCTGATGAGATGATTTAACTTTTTAAAATAGCTTGGTCTCAGCTAAGAGTGATGAATTCAATCTATCTTTTCAGACACAATGAACACAAGGAGAATTGACTCATGAATTCCTACTTCGCCCTCAAGCTGTTCTTGCGAGCACAGATGGCTCTATTGCTGCCTTTTCTGATGGTTTCGGCCAATGCTGCCACGATGTCTGATTCTACTGAATCTCTGCGGGGATCCTCTCTCTCCATCCAGGTCACTGAACTTGAGCCTGAGAACAATGCTCCTGTCTTAGTTGCCGATTCAGACGATGATGATGACGACGACGATGACAACGATGACGATGATAATGACTACGATCTCGACGATGATGACGATGATGATGACGATGATGACCGGGATTACGACACCTCAATTCAACGTTTGCAATGGCGGCAGATGCTCTAAGCAATAACAGCCTGCTACCCTGCCCTTGATGGTCATGAATGACGATTGATGTTAGCCCATCTCAATGTGATGACTGTTCTTCAAACCTTGCTGAATGATTATCCTGTTGCTGATTTTCTTCAGGACTATTGGACTCAAAAAGCCCTATATCTATCAGCTCCGGATCGCAGACGATTTCAGTCTCTATTTGGCTGGGCTAGCCTCAATCATTTGCTCAACTACCAACGGTTGACAGCTCCCACTATTCGCTTTTCTCAAGATGGCAAAAGCCTAACTAATAGCAGGGATCCCCGTAAATGGCGAGAGTATCTACAACAGGGCGCGACCCTGATCGTCAACGAACTGCACTGGCGTGTTCCTACCGTGGCGAAACTAGCCGCCCAACTTCGCCAAGAGTTGAGATCCCGAACTCAGGTCAACCTCTATTGTTCTCCGGCGGAACAACAGGGTTTTGATTGTCATTACGATACTCATGACGTTCTGATCTTGCAGATTGAGGGTGAAAAAGAGTGGTTTGTGTTTCGGGAAACGGAGCCTTATCCCACCTCTGAAACCCGCTCCAAAGATCATTTGCCCCCCGCTGAGGATCCCTACCTCCACTGCATTCTCAAACCCGGTGATCTGCTCTACATCCCTCGGGGTCACTGGCACTACGCTGTTGCCCAAGATTCCGTTTCTCTACACCTCACCATCGGGATCCATGTCCCCACCGGATTGGAGTGGCTGGACTGGGTGCGGCAAGATTTACAAGCTCAGCCCGAGTGGCGACAAGGTTTGCCCCTGGTGGATCCTGATCAGACCGAGAGCATTACCCATTTGGGATCCCATCTGAGTCAGTTGCGCCACAGGTTGCTAGAGCACCTTGAGGATCCCGAGACCACCCGCCGCTATATCGAGGCTTTAACTGTCCAAGATCAGCCTGCCCTTCCTCTCGATCTGCCGCTGCAAGTGGGTGACAACATCTTTGCGGAAGGATTGATGAGCCGGTTTGCTTGGTCGGGGCTGCATCGGGTGCGGATCAAGCAACTGGAGCCAGAGCACTATCAACTGTTGGTGGGATCCAAACAGATCGACCTAAAAGGGATCCCGGAATCTTTTGTCGATCAGCTCTGTGCCCAAGAGCATTTCAGCATCTTTGACATGGCCGAGTGGTCGCCCGATCTGGATATTGATGCGGACTTGGTGCCCCTGCTCACCCGTCTGGTCAAAGAAGGGATCCTGCATCTCAAGCCTTCAGATCCAGAGTCAGTTTTGATGTAGGGGGTTAAGTGTTGATCTTCAGACTGGGATCCTGGAATGTCCGCTCGATTTCTGTCACCAGCCAGCCCCCCAAAAGATCTAAAAACACCACCAAGCCCTCCCGGTTGCTGGAGGGCTGAATCGCTAGCTCCAAGGCCTTGCGCATACTGCGCTGCTGCTCGGGAAAGTATTTGGCAAACACCTCATAACAGGGATACAGATCGCGGGTAAAGGATCCCTCCTGTTCCATCACCAGCTCAAAGCCACTGCGGACGAGGCGACGGGCGATCCAGCCACAGCGCCGCCTGACAAAAGCTTCGCTTCCCCCATCGTGAGCCGACATCCCTCGCAGCTCCATCATGACAGTGCTGATGTCTCGCTCCAAGGTGAAGGCATGGCTGATCAGGTCGGGGCCAGGTTTGACCGGAGGCAACTGGGGCCGCAGGTCGATGCCCGCAATCCATAAGGTCTGAGTCTTGAGCACAGCCCGCAGTGAGTTGGCCGGATCCTGAATGCCAGCCAGTGGGATCCCTAAGATCTCTACCCCAGTGCAAAGGCGAAACCGACGGTTGAGACTGCGCCGTAATGTCTCCAACTCAGCACCGATAGCCGCCTCATCTTGTAACACCGCGATGACATCAAGATCAGAAACCCCAGGGATCCCTTGTCCCCGTGGGATAGATCCCCGCACATAGAGACTGTGCAGCCTGTCTTGGAGCAGCTCTACCGTCTCCTGTTGCAGCGCAGTCACCAACGGCAACCAGGGATCCTGAATATGCTCCCAACCACAGGGGTTGATCACATACCCCTCGGCATCGGTATCGAGCAATCTGCCCATCTTTTTGATGGCAACCATCAGGCTTGCTCTCCGTGCTCCGTCTGTCTGCTGTATTGTGGCCCACCACTTGCTGAGATGGATCACGCTCCCAACACTCAGCCCGTGGTGATGGCTGCTTTCAAAAACTGGATCAACACTTGCACCTTGCTGGGCACGTAGGAGCGAGAGGGATAGACCAGCCAAGCCGCAGTCTCAAAGTCGGTGGCGGTCACCTGATACTGGGACAAGATCTGAACCAGGGATCCCTTGGCCAAATCCGCCTGAATCAGCCAGAGGGGCAACAGAGCTAGTCCCATCCCCGCCAGAGCACACTGTTGTAGAGCAATCGCATTAGAGATCAGAGTGCGCCCAGATACCGGCACTTCCGAGAGGATCCCTTGCTGATCCTTAAAGATCCAGCGATTTTGAAAGACTGTCAGCGGAAACAACAGGCAATTGTGGCCTGTTATGTCTCCAGGATCCTGGGGTTGGCCATAGCCCCTCAGATAGTCGGGACTGGCACAGACCGCATAGTGGGTGCGCATCAAACGCTGTGAAATCAGGGTCGAATCTTGCCATCGCCCCAATCGAATAGCCAGATCCATCCGCTCCGCCACCACATCCACCACCGCATCCGAGAGGAGCAGATCCACCGTCAAGTCGGGATATTGCGCCTGAAACTCTGGCAATAGGGGCACGAGACAATGCTGCCCAAACGATACAGATGCTGTCACTCGCAGGGATCCCTGGGGCTGACCTGATAGATCGGTGGCCACAAGAATCGCCTGCTGCATCTCCTCCAACAAGGGTTCTATGCGACCAAAATAAGCTGCCCCCGCCTCAGTGGGCACCAATCGCCGCGTTGTCCGCTGCAACAGCCGGATCCCTAAATCGTCTTCTAGCCGTGCAATCGCCCGCGAAACCGAAGAGGGATCCACATTGCGATCTCGGGCCACCGCCGCAAAGCTGCCCTTCCGCATTACCTCAATAAACAGTTGTAAGACCGTCAGATCCATCCTTGCCTGCCAACCATTTTCTAAGGGTTTCTAGAGTTTAAAGAGTGGCTTATCCGCCTTGATTCGTGCAAAAAATGCATGAGAGCCATTCTCAAAATAGTCTTTATTGTTGGTTATGCAATGACTATGGTGTTATCGTCCCGTTTCTCAGGGATCCCTAGACTGCTCATAAGACAGCAAAAAATATCTCAATCCACCCCTTGGAATACCTCAAGGGGCACCTATTCACTACACACAAAACATAGAGGTTTGACCGATGACCCATATTGCCATTCTTGGTTTGGGCGCAATGGGATCCCGTATGGCCACCAACATCCTGAAGGCCGGATTTCCCCTCACCGTCTGGAACCGCTCTCCGGCATCTGCCCTGCCGCTGGTGGAACAAGGCGCAACCTTGGCCCCCTCCCCCAAAGCTGCTGCCGAAAAAGCTGATATTGTCCTGGCGATGCTGACCGATGATGAAGCCTCTCGTGCCGTCTGGTTGGATCCCGATGCGGGGGCCTTGTTGGGGCTGCAAGATCATGCCATCGCCATCGAATCCAGCACCTTGACCATAGAGTGGACACAAACTCTGGCCCGAGCCGTGCAGAGCCAGGGATCCCGGTTCCTCGATGCTCCAGTGGTGGGATCCCGTCCCCAGGCCGAAGCTGCTGCCTTGATCTTTCTGGTGGGGGGGAAGGCTGAAACCCTGACGCAGGTTCAGCATCTCTTGAGCTGTATGAGTTCTGCCATCCATCATGTGGGGGAGGTCGGCAACGGCATGGCGATGAAATTGGCGGTCAATGCCCTATTTGGGATCCAAGTGGCTGCTCTGGCAGAGATGTTGGGGATCCTGCACCAACAAGGGATCCCCATGTCTCAGGCGATGGAGTGCTTGGGATCCCTGCCTGTTCTCAGCCCTGCTGCCAAAGGAGCCGGGATCCTGATGCGCGATCACCAGCACGCCCCGCTCTTTCCGATTCAGTTAGTCGAAAAAGATTTCCGCTATGCGCTGAAAACTGCCCACCAGCTAAACGCCTTATCCCCCCTCTCAACCGCCACCCAGAATATCTACCGAGAGGCACTGGTCAACGGGCATGGTAACGAGAACATCACCAGCGTGGTCAAACTGTTCTCAACAGACACCCCTGTTGACAGCGCCGGGGTGGGCGTAGCTTAAATTGACACTCCTCAATCCGCTTACGCTGTTGCGCAAGCTTCCTGCAGGGTGATTGAGGATTCTTGGCTCAGCGAGTCAACTTGCCCCTCAACACCGGAGTGCTGAAGCGTAGAGGTCGTCTCTCCCCAAGCGTTTTGACTGTCTAGCAGCCACGTTCCCGTATGCCCTACGGTACGCAATCCTCGTCTCAATA